>JAMLGI010000009.1 GCA_023958085.1 Solirubrobacterales bacterium
GGCGGCGTCTGCGGCGTCACCGGAAGGAAACGACCAGCTCAGGTACGTGGGTACGATCGCGGGCCGTTTCCTTCCGGTTCCTTGCATCCATCCGCTCTGGAGGCTCCTGCGAACCACCCGCAGTGGTCCTTCGGCTTTCGAGGGGAGGGTTGTCGCTCAATAGGACCGAGAGGTCTCCTGTCGAAACCCTGAAGTTTGCGCATTTTGGGAGATGTGAAGGTTTTCCGTCCGATGAGACGAAGTAGCTTTCCATAACCCCTTCCGGAGGAGGAGAAAGCGCATGGCCAAAGAGGTATTCGACCAGGCTCAACCGCATAGCGACAAGGCCCGGCTGTTCGCCGAGGCGTTTCGTGGCTGCGACGAGTGGACGATTCCCCCGCGCAAGCCGCGTCGGAACACCCGTCCGGTCTACAGCACACCGAGTCATCGAGCGGAGATCTTCGACCTGAACTTCCGTCAGGCAGCCTGATCCGGACATCCGAGCGCTTTCCCGCCGCCCGTTTCGGGGCCGATCAGGTCGGTCTCCCAGCGGCCGGTTGACCGGTTCCGTAGAATCTGTCCAATGAAGGCCGATATCCATCCCGAATACGTCGTCGCGAACGTCACCTGTTCCTGCGGCAACCAGTTCTACACCCGCTCCACCAAGCCCGATCTTCACGTGGAGCTCTGCTCGGCCTGCCACCCCTTCTACACCGGCAAGCAGAAGCTGGTCGACACCGGTGGCCGGGTCGAGCGCTTCCAGCGCCGCGCCGCGAAGAAGGCCAAGGCCAACGCCGGCAGCTAGCCGGCTCGCCCGAGGATCAGGTCGGCCGCCTTCTCGGCGATCATGATCGTCGGTGCATTCGTGTTCCCGCCGGGAATCAGCGGCATCACTGACGCATCGACCACCCGCAGGCCGGCAACGCCCCGCACCCGCAGTTCCGGGTCCAGCACCGCGGCATCGTCGCTGCCCATCCGGCAGGTCCCTACCGGGTGGTAGAGCAGTTCGGTGCGATCCCGGATGTCGTCCTCGATCGCTTCGTCGTCAACGGTGTCAGCCCCGGGGTAGATTTCCCGTCCGGTCCGCGACCCCAGCGGTTCCGCAGCGGCGATTTCCCGGGCCAGGCGCACCCCGTGGACCATCGCCGCCATGTCTTCGGGCTCGGCGAGCGCGTTGGTCAGGATGGCCGGTTTCGCTCCGGGATCGGGACTCTTCAGGGTCACCTCGCCGCGAGCCTTCGGTGAGATCAGCACCGGTCCCAGGGTGATTGCATCCCGGTCGTACTTGTCAGCTCCATGCTGACTGAAGTACCCGGGCACGAAATGGAACTGCAGATCGGCGGCCGGCAAGCCGGGCCGGCTTCGGGTGAAGAGAAAGGCCTCGGCCACGGTCGAGGTGAGCGGCCCGGTGCGGCGCAGCGCCCATTCGGCCAGCGCCTTCGGTTTTTCGGCCGCGAGCAGTGAATCGCTGCCCGGTGCGTCCCAGATGCAGACCACGTAGGGGTGGTCCTGGAGGTTCAGGCCTACCCCCGGGGCGTCGGACTTGACCTCGATCCCGAGATCGGCGAGATGTCCGGCCGGGCCGATTCCGGAGAGCATCAGCAGCTGCGGTGAAGCGAGGGTGCCAGCCGAGAGGATTACTTCACGCCCGGCCCGGACGGTGGTCTGCCCGGCGCCTTTCCCGACCAGATAGGTCACCCCGGTCGCCCGTCCCTGTTCGAGCTCGATCCGGGTCACCGTTGCCCCGGTGATCACGCGGAGGTTGCGGCGCTTCCGGGCTGGCTTCAGATAAGCCTCGTTGCAGCCCCAACGTCGACCCCGGCGCTGGGTTCCCTGGGCCCAGGCAACCCCGTCCTGCTCCGGTCCGTTGTAGTCATCGATGAACGGATGACCGACCGTCCTGGCCGACTCGATGAAGGCTTCGGTCAGCTTCCTCGGCGAACGCGGGTCCTCCACCCGCAGGGGGCCCCCGGTGGCATGATCGTCCGAGGCACCCCTCGAACTGTCTTCTGCCTTGAGGAAGTACGGCTTCACGTCCTTCCACCCCCAGCCGGGGCAGCCGCCTTCCTCCCAGAGGTCGTAGTCGAGTGGCCGGCCGCGGACGTAGAGCATCGCGTTCATCGCGCTGGATCCGCCCAGGCCCTTTCCGCGGGGAACGTAAAGCGAACGATCGTTGAGCGCCGACTCCGGTTCGGTGGCCAGATCCCAGTCGCGGCCGCTGTGGAACTGTTCGGCGAAAGCCGCCGGGATCATCACGCTCGGATGACGGTTTGATCCCCCCGCTTCGATCAACAGCACGCTGGTGCCCGAATCCTCGCTCAGTCGGTTCGCCAGGACGCAACCGGCAGAGCCGGCTCCGACGATGACGTAGTCGTAGGTCATGGGCGGAGGATATCCCCGGCAGCACGGTCTGACCGGGAGTCAGCGCCGGTGTCGGCGGACTCCCGCGTCGGACCCGTTGGCCCGCTACGACCGGTTGCGGGGCGGTCTGCTCCGCCTGACCCGGCACTTGCCGTCACAATAGGCTGGTGATCGAGAAGCTGGTCGGACAGATTGAAGCCAGGTTCGCCGAACTCGAGCGGGAGATGACCGACCCCGAGGTGATCGGGGACCGGGAACGGTACGCCGAGGTCGGCCGCGAGTACCGGCGGATGCAGCCCGCAAGCGCCCTGGCCGATGAGTACCGGGCCCTGAGCGACGATCTCGAAGGAGCCCGAGAGCTCGTTGAGGAGGACCCCGAAGACGAAGAGCTTCAGAGGATGATCAGTGAATCCCCCGCCCGCCTGGCCGAGCTGGAGGAGGAGATCCGTCTGGCGATGGTCGAACCGGACCCGAACGACGACAAGAACGTGATCGTCGAGATCCGGGCCGGAACCGGGGGGGACGAAGCGGCGCTCTTCGCCGGCGATCTCTACAAGATGCTGACCCGCTACGCCGCCGAGCGCGGCTTCGGGTCCGAGGTGCTCTCCCAGTCATCGGCCGAGCATGGCGGCTTCAAGGAGGTCACCTTCGAGGTCAGAGGTGACGCCGCCTACTCGGTCTTTAAGTATGAGGGTGGCACCCATAGGGTCCAGCGGGTGCCGGAAACCGAGTCCCAGGGCCGAATTCACACCTCGACTGCAACCGTGGCAGTGCTCCCCGAGGCCGAGGACGTCGAGGTGGAAATCAGCGAAAACGATCTGACCATCGACGTCTATCGATCCTCCGGACCCGGCGGCCAGTCGGTCAACACCACCGACTCCGCGGTCCGGATCACCCACGCGCCGACCGGGATTGTGGTCTCGATGCAGGACGAGAAATCTCAGCTCCAGAATCGGGAAAAGGCGATGCGCGTCCTCCGGGCGCGGATCTACGAACGCCAAGTCGCCGAGCAGCAGGCGCAGGTGGCGGCCGAGCGCAAGGCTCAGGTGGGAACCGGGCAGCGCTCCGAGAAGATCCGCACCTACAACTTCCCGCAGGGCCGGGTGACCGACCACCGGATCAAGCTGACCTCTCACGATCTGGAAGGAACCCTGGGCGGTGACCTGCGCGAGTTCACCACCGCTCTCGCCGCCGAGGAGAAACGGCTGCGGCTCGAAACCCAGGCGGTCTGAGCGTGGCGGCCGCCACCTCTGGCGAAGCGATTCGTGCTGCGACTGATGCCCTGACCGCCGCCGGGATCGAGACCCCGCGTCTCGATGCCGAGGTGCTCCTGGCCGGCCTCCTGAACACCGGCCGTGCGGATCTGGTCGCTCGTCCGGACACCGAGCTTGATCCGCCGGTCTCCCGGGCCTTCTCCGAGGCGGTCCGGCGGCGGCTGAAACATGAGCCGGTGGCTTACATTCTCGGCCGCAAGGGCTTCCGGTATATCGAGCTCGAGGTGGACCGGCGGGTGTTGGTGCCGCGACCCGAAACCGAGCTGCTGGTCGAGTTGGCGCTGGAGGTGGAACCGGCCACAGTGCTGGAGGTAGGCACCGGATCCGGGGCGGTCTCCCTGGCCTTGGCCGACGAGCTGCCCGAGTGCAGCCTGACTGCAACTGACGTATCGTCTGACGCGCTGTCTGTCGCATTGTCGAATTCTCGGCGGCTTGGCTTCAGCGAACGAATTGCCTTCGTTTCCGGGTCGTTGCCGCCGGAGGGCGGAAAATTCGACTTGATCCTCGCGAACCTGCCCTACATTCCGGATTCCGACCGGTTGCCGAGCGACGTTGAAGCCTTCGAACCGCATCGGGCTCTTTTCGGCGGACCGGACGGCACCGACGTGATCGCGGAGGTGCTTGCCGCCCTCGCCGGTACCGGGATCGAGTCCCGGGTGATCGGACTGGAGATAGGCCCCGGGCAGGGCGAGACGGTCGCGGGAATGCTGCGGGCGGTGGGATACCCCAAGACCGAGGTGCGTCCGGATCTGGCCGGGATCGAACGGGTGGCGGTCGGTCACAGGGTCGGCCCGGGCACCGGCCGGTAGTCGGTTGGAGGCCCCGCCATCGGAGGCCGTCCGGTCGTCCGCGGAAGCCGGGCTCTGCGAAAATCGGCGGATGAAGGTTGTCCCCACCAACGTCAACGCCGGCGCCAGCGCCCGGCAGGCACTCGAGTCCTGCCTCAGTAAAGGTGGTGTGGCGTTGTTCCCGGCCGACGGACTCTACGGACTGGCCTGCGACCCCCTGAACCAGGAGGCGGTCGAACGGATCCACACGATCAAGGGACGCGACGAGGGCAAGCCGTCCGCAGTCCTCTACCTCTCCCCGATGGCGATGCACGGCCTGACCCGGGACCTCGGTCAGCGGGTGAGCGAGGCCGCTGCCGCACTCCTGCCGGGTGCGGTCACCCTGATCGTCCCGAACCCCCGGCGTCGCTATCCCTTCGCCTGCCGCGACGATGAGCTGCGCCTCGGAATCCGGGTGATCGAGGGGCCACTGTCCGGAGTGCGTTTCCCGATGTTCCAGACTTCGGCCAATCTGAGCGGCGAGCCGGCCCCGAGTACATTCGGAGGAGTCGTTCCCGAGGTCCGTGACATGGTCGACCTGGCGATCGACGGCGGTGAACTCACCGGCCTCCCGTCAACGGTGGTGGACCTGACCCGCTACGACGAGTACGGCGAGTGGGAGATCCTCCGGGAGGGCGGAATGAGCCGCGGTGACCTGATCGCCGCGCTGGACCACCGTCCCCGGCTCTGAATCCGCCCCACCGGTCCCCGGGTTTCGGATTTGCCCGCCGACGGTATTCTCAACCACGTGAAAATCGCGATGGGATCAGATCACGCCGGGTTCGAGCTCAAGGAACAGGTCAAAGCCTCGCTGGAAGGCGAAGGCCACCAGATCGAGGATGTCGGTACGCACAGCGCCGAGTCAACCGACTACCCGCCGTTTGCCGCTCGGGCAGCCGAACTGGTCGCCTCCGGTGATGCCGAGCGCGGGGTGCTGGTCTGTGGTTCCGGCAACGGAGTTGCGATCGTCGCCAACAAGGTGGACGGCATCCGGGCGGTCAACGCCCACGATTCGGCCGAGGCCGAGATGAGTCGCCGCCACAACGACGCCAACGTGATCACCCTGTCCGGTCAGCGACTCGACCCGGAACGGGCCGGCTCGATCGTCGAGACCTTCCTCGCCACCGATTTCGAAGGCGGTCGTCACGCCCGCCGGGTGGGCGAGATCGCCGAACTCGAAAAGGGCAACCTCTAGAGACCGGGTCGGGCCGGATGACCGCAAGGCTCGACCGCCTCGCCAGGTTCTCGATTCGCCACCACCGGCTTGTGGTGGCGCTCTGGGTGGCGGTCGCGGTCGCTGTATCGCTGCTTGCCGGCGGGGTCGGCAAGCAGTTTGCCGACAACCTCACCCTGCCCGGCAAGGACAGCCAGGAGGCCACCGACCTGGTCGCCGCCCACTTCCCCGACCAGGTGAACGGCACCAACCCGGTCCTGTTCAAGACGAAACAGGGGAAGGTCACGTCGGGCGAGGCCAGGCAGGCGATCGACCAGACGGTGAAGCGCCTCGAGGGCGAGTCCGGGGTGGCCGGAGTGGCCAGCCCGTTCAGCCAGGCCGGGCAGGCGCAGATCAGCAGGGACGGGCGGATCGCCTACATCTCGGTGACCCTGGCTGACGCCAACGGCGAGCTTTCCGACACCGACGCCGACCGGCTGGTTGACGCCGCCACCCGGGATCAGAGCAGCAAGGTCGAGGTGGCGGTCGGCGGCTACCTCGGCCAGCAGGTTTCGAAACCGGCAACCGAGTCGAGCGAGGCGGTCGGGCTGGCGGTGGCCGCGGTTGTGCTCCTGCTCACTTTCGGAAGCGTGGTGGCGATGGGACTGCCGCTGCTGACCGCCCTGATCGGGCTGGTGATCGGCATGGGGTTGATCGGTCTGCTCAGCCACGCCACCACGATCTCGACCACCGCTCCCACTCTTGCGACCATGATCGGACTCGGGGTCGGGATCGACTACGCGCTGTTCATCGTCACCCGCCACAAGACCGGGATGGCCGGTGGGCTGGAACCGGACGAGTCTGCCGCCCGGGCCACCGCGACCGCCGGCGGGGCGGTGCTTTTTGCCGGGATGACCGTGGTGGTCGCCCTGCTGGCCCTCGGGCTGGCCGGGATTCCCCTGGTCTGGACCCTCGGCTACAGCGCCGCAGTCGCGGTGGTCCTGGCGATCCTGGCCGCGCTCACCTTCCTGCCGGCCGTTCTCGGCTGGATCGGTCACGGCATCGATCGCCTGCGGATTCCCAGCCGCCGGACGAAACAGGATGAGCACGCCCGGGGCTGGATCCGCTGGGCCGAAGGGGTCGCGAACCATCCCTGGCCGGCGGTCATCGTCGCGGTGCTCATCCTGGTGATCCTCGCCTGGCCGGTGACCGACCTCAGGCTGGGTCAGAAGGATCTCGGCGACATGCCGGCCGACACCCAGACCCGGAAGGCCTACGACCTGAACACCGAGGGCTTCGGGGTCGGCCAGAACGGCCCCTTCCTGGTCGCCTCGAAACTGAACGGGGACCGGAACGCCGCCTCCAGCCTGGCCCGGTCAATTTCGAAGGACCGGGATGTCGCTTCGGTTTCCCCTCCCCGGATTTCCAAGGATGGCGAGGCGGCGATCTTCAACGCGGTCCCGAAGTCGAGCCCTTCCTCCTTCACCACCGAGGATGCCGTCGACCGGGTGCGTACCACCACCATTCCCGAGGCACTCGGGGACAGCAGGGCCGAGGCGCACCTCGGCGGGGTGACCGCGGGATACGTCGACCTGGCCGAGTCGATCTCGGCCAGCCTCCCGTGGCTGATCCTGATCGTGGTTGCGCTCTCGCTCTTCCTGCTGCTGCTCGCCTTTCGTTCGATCGTGATTCCGCTGCAGGCCGCGGCGATGAACCTGATCTCGATCGCCGCCGCCTACGGGGTGGTGACCGCCGTCTTCCAGAAGGGCTGGGGGGCTTCCCTGATCGGTCTCGAAGGGCCGACTCCGGTGGTCAGCTTCCTGCCACTGGTCATGTTCGCGATTCTTTTCGGACTCTCGATGGACTACGAGGTGTTCCTGATGTCCCAGATTCGGGAGATCCATGCCCGTTCCGGGAAGAACCGGCATGCCGTCATCCACGGTCTGGCCAGCTCCGCCCGGGTGATCACGGCCGCCGCAGCGATCATGGTTGCGGTCTTCGCCAGCTTCGTGCTGAACGGCGATCCGGTGGTCAAACAGTTCGGTGTCGGGCTGGCATTCGCGGTGTTGATCGACGCGACCGTGGTTCGCTGCTTTCTGGTGCCGGCCCTGCTGGTGGTGTTCGAACGCTGGAACTGGTGGCTGCCCGGATGGCTCGACCGGTTTCTGCCCCGGGTCGACATCGAGGGCAACTCCTTCTACGAAAACCGCCCGTAGTCGCTACCCTCAGCTTCCCCGTCCACGAAAGGTCTTTCCGCTGAAATGAGCTCCGCATCCGACGCCCTTCTCGATGCCTCCCTGGCCGATATCGACCCGGCGGTAGCAGCTGCCCTGGAGGGCGAGCTGTCCCGCCAGCGCAACACGCTGGAGATGATCGCCTCGGAGAATTTCGTGCCGCGAGCGGTACTGGAGGCGACCGGTTCGGTGCTGACCAACAAGTATGCGGAGGGTTATCCGGGACGGCGCTACTACGGTGGCTGCGAACAGGTTGACATCGTCGAACAGCTCGCGATCGACCGGGCGAAGGAGCTGTTCGGGGCCGAGCACGCCAACGTTCAGGCCCACGCCGGCGCCCAGGCCAACAACGCCGCGTACATGGCGCTACTGGACCCCGGTGACCGGATCATGGGCCTGGCCCTCGACCATGGTGGCCATCTCAGCCATGGGATGAAACTGAACGTCTCCGGCAAGCTCTACGACGTGGTGCCGTACCACGTCTCCCGCGAGAACTTCCGGGTCGACATGGACGAGGTCGCCCGGCTGGCGGAAGAGACCCGGCCGAAACTGATCGTGGCCGGCTGGTCTGCCTACCCGCGTCAGCTCGACTTCCCCCGCTTCCGCAAGATCGCGGATTCGGTCGGCGCCCGTCTGATGGTGGACATGGCCCATTTCGCCGGGCTGGTTGCGGCCGGGGAGCACCCGAACCCGGTGCCACACGCCGACGTGGTCACGACCACGGTTCACAAGACTCTGGGTGGCCCCCGTTCCGGAATGATCCTTTGCACCGAGGAACTCAAGGCCGATGTGAACCGGGCGATCTTCCCGGGACAGCAGGGCGGTCCGCTGATGCACGTGATTGCCGCCAAGGCGGTGGCGCTCGGAATCGCCTCGGGCGAAGAGTTCGCCGAACGCCAGCGGCGTACCGTGGCCAATGCCCAGGCTCTGGCGACCGGGCTGATCGAGGGTGGCATCGACGTGCTGACCGGCGGCACCGACGTCCATCTTGTACTGGTCGACCTGAGTTCCACCGGACTTGACGGCCAGACCGGGGAGGACCGGCTCGACCAGGTCGGGATCACGGTCAACCGCAACGCGATTCCGTTTGACGAGCGTCCGCCGATGAACCCCTCCGGCCTCCGGATCGGTACCCCGGCGCTGACCACCCGGGGCTTCACCCCGGAGGACATGGCCGAGGTGGCTGCGATCATCGCCACCGCGCTTTCCGACCGGTTCGATGCCGAACGCGAAACCCTGGCCGCCCGGAGTCAGGCCCTGATGGATCGCCACCCCCTCTATCCGGGCCTCGGCTGAGCCTGCTCGCGTGACCCCTGTCACCGAGCAGTCCGGCGATCGTCCCGTCGCCGGAATGAAGGTCTGGTTCGACTGCACGGCGGCGGCCCATCCGCTGGTCCTGAAACCGTTGATCGACCGGTTCACGGCCACCGGGGCCGAGGTGCTGGTCACCGCCCGTGAGTACGGGCAGACGGTCGGCATCCTCGAACGTCTGGAGATTCCGCATCGGGTGGTCGGCCGACACGGTGGTGGTTCGCGTCCCGGCAAGCTGATGGCGCTGGCCGGACGTTCGGCAGGGCTGGCCCGGGTGATCTGGAACTTCCGGCCCGATCTGGCGATCGCTCACGGGTCGGTCGATCTCGCCCTGCTTTCGGCGGTTCTCTTCATCCCCTCGGCCCAACTTCAGGACTACGAGTACGCCGGTCTCCAGCGGAAGCTCGCATTCCGGATCGCAAGAAGGGTCCTGGTTCCGGATTCGATCCCGGTCGAACGGATGGAGGCGATCGGAGCCGGTGGGGAAAAGCTGGTCAGGTACCCCGGCCTCAAGGAGGATTACTACCTGGCCGGTTTCGAACCTGACCCGGCGGTCATCGCCGAACTCGGGCTCGACCGGGAGCGGGTACTGGCGGTGGTTCGGCCTCCGCCGGAAACCTCCGAATATCACGCCGAGAACCCGCTCTACGAAGAGGTGATCGAGCGCCTGGCTGTAGCCGACGGGGTGACCGCGGTGGTGATCCCGCGGACCGAATCCCAGGGCACCCGGACCCGGACACTCGGCTCCCCGAACCTGGTCGTGCCGGACAGGGCGATCGACGCCCAGAGCCTGATCGCCCTCTCCGACCTGGTGGTGTCCGCCGGCGGCACCATGAACCGCGAGGCGGTGGCCCTCGGCACTCCGGTCTACACAACCTTCGCCGGGAAGATGGGCGGGGTGGATGAAGCCCTGATCGCCGACGGCCGTCTCAAAGTGCTCGAAGGCGCCGATCAGCTCGAACTGGTCAAGAGGACCGGATCAGCCGGCCCCCGCGAACCGCAGGATCCAGCGGTCCTGATGCAAGGAGTCCTCGGCGCCCTCCACTGATCCCCCCGGTGGGGCCCGCAGGTGCCCGTATGGATACTGGTTGGCCCCACCGGTTCGATTTCGTTGGGTCCATCCCGCCGTTTGGTTGGGGCTCGTGAGATTCTTTAGGGCATCGTGGATGCATCCGATGCCGCCTTCGCCTTTCTGACCGCAGCGGTAGTGGCTTGGCTGCTGGTGCCGGTGGCCGAGTGGCTGGCCCGGCGGGTCGGGGCGATCGACAGCCCGGGGCCGCGAAGCGAACACTCGGTGCCGACCCCGAGCATGTCCGGCCTGGCGATTCTCGTCGGGGTCGAGGTGGCCGGGTGGATCTGGCTGCCGATCTACGACCAGACCGTCTCGATCCTGCTGGGCGCGGTCGCGATCGCTCTGGTCGGAATGCTGGATGACATCTTCGACCTGCCCGCCCTGGTCAAACTGGCGGGCCAGGTCGGGGCCGCGGCGATCCCGGTCAGCGCCGGGGTCCAGCCGGAAGTACTCACGATCCCGTTTTTCGGAGGATTCGAGCTCGGCTGGGTCGCCTGGCCGCTGACCGTGCTCGGGATCGTTGCAGTGGTCAACATCGTCAACCTGATCGACGGAATCGACGGTCTGGCGGCCGGGGTGACCGTCATCGCGGCCACCGCGATGGCCGTGATCGCTGCCTCGCTGGATCGCAACGAAGCCGCCGTCCTCGCGGCCATGGTCGCGGGCGGCGCGCTCGGCTATCTCCGTCACGGCTTCCCGCCGGCGAGCAGCTTCATGGGTGATACCGGATCCAATCTCCTCGGATACATGATCGCGGTGGCCTCGGTCCAGGGAGCCCTCAAGACCAACGCGGTGGTCGCTCTCGCCTTCCCCCTGGTGCTGCTTGCCGTGCCGATCCTGGACACCGCGTTCGTCGTCCTGAAGCGGATCAAGTACCGCCAGCCGATCTTCCAGGCGGATCGCTGGCACTTCCATCACCGGATGTCGAACATCGGTTTCTCCCAGCGACGCACCCTCGTTTACCTCTACGGATGGACCCTGGTCCTGGCTCTGCTGGCCCTGGCTCTCCGCTTCGTCCCGTACAGCGACAACCGGGGCAACTTCGACCCGGTCTGGACCGCGATCATGGCGATCGTCCTGTTGGTGGCCCTGGTGGTCAGCGTCTACCTGGCGGTGGTCCTGGAGATCATCAAGCGACCGAGCTGGCGGGACGAGGATCAGGGCCAGAGCTGAGGGCGGGTTTTCCGCTCCGCCAAGCGATTAGTGGCACCCGTCACTTGCCCCCACCGGACCGCGCCGAACCGCCCCTCTCGGATATAGTCGCCGCGCCTTGACGACGTTTGCCGCAAAGACCTCGCTCGAAGGGGATATGGGGAACCGCAGCCATTTCGCAATCGCCTATCTGGACCTCCTGATCCTGGCGATCGCGCTTCCCGTCTTCATCGTCGCGGGATTCGACCTGGCCGGCTACGCGCTGGCCGCGGTTGTCTGGCTGGCCCAGCGTTTGGTTCAGGTCTGGGCGGAACGCAAGGCGAAGGCCGATCTCGCTGCCGGTCGTCGTAATCACGCGATGGGCGCGGTTGCCGCGACCTCGCTCGGACGTCCCTGGGCCATGTCCGCGATCGTCCTGATCGCCTGCATCGTCGACCGCGAGATGGGCCTCTATGCCGCGGCACTGCTGGTCCTGCTGTTCACCGTCAATATCGCCACCCGCGGGTTGACCCACCTGCTCGGCAAGAACGCCCCGCCCGAGGAGGCTCAATGAGCGAAGTGGTCCACGAAGAGACGCCGGCTGCGAAGTCCGGTCTCGGGGTCAAGGCCAAGGTCTTCCTCGGTCTCGGCCTCTGGCTGGCCACGGCAGCCGCCTTCGGCCTGATTTTCGGCAGCAACGGCAAGCTCGAGACCTTCAAGCCTCACTTCGAGTTCAAGCTCGATCCCTGGATCAACATCAACCTTGCCGGGATCGACATGTCGATCAACCGGGCGGTCTTCTACCTGATGCTCGCCACCGTGCTGACCATCGCGATCATGGTCTGGATCGCCAACCGGATGCAGCAGAAGCCGAACCGGATCCAGACCGCGATCGAGCTCGCCTACGAAGTGACCCGGACCAACATCACCGGCCAGAACATCGAAGACGAACGGATGGCCAAGAAGTGGTTCCCGTTCCTGGCGACGCTCTTCTTCTTCATCTTCTTTTCGAACATGCTCGGCTACATCCCGCTGCCGACCAACACCCACGAGACGATCAACATTTTCGGCCTCGAGATCCCGGCTTTCGCCCTCTACGCGGCAACCGCGAACATCTCGATTCCGCTGGTCCTCACCCTGGTCGTCTGGATCTCGTACCACATCGAAGGGATCCGGACCAAGGGTCTTTTCCGGTACTTCGCCGGCTGGCTCCCCTCCGGGCTTGAAGACATGAACCCGTTCGGCAAGGCCGCCATCTTCCTGATCGAGGTGGTTTCGCACTTCGTCCGGCTGATCTCGCTCTCGGTTCGACTTTTCGCCAACATCCTCGCCGGACACCTGCTCCTGCTCTTCATGGGTGGCGGGCTGGCGGTCCTGCTCGGAATTGCGGCTCTCGGCGTGCTCACCTACCCGATGGGCTTCGCCTTCTACATCTTCGAGGTCGGCATCGTGGCCACCCTGCAGGCCTTCATCTTCTCCATCCTGGCAGCCATCTACATCGGCGAAGCAACCGCCGCAAGTCACTAAAAAAGGAGTGCTTTAATGGATCCCAGTTCCATCATGCCGCTCGCCGAAGTCACCGGCGACGTAACCGACGCCGGCAAGGCGATCGCCCTCGGCGTCGGCGCCGGACTCGGTTCGATCGGTGCCGGCATCGGTATCGGCTTCATCTTCGGCAAGGAGATCGAGTCGGTCGCCCGTCAGCCCGAACTCGCTTCCGAGCTTCAGTCGATCCGCTGGCTCGGCTTCGCACTGACCGAGGCCGTCGCCTTCTACACCTTCATCTTCGCGCTGATCGCGTTCTTCCTCTAGGCCGATCGTGGAGCCAGTTCTCTCACACATAGCGGCCGCCCTGCCCCTGGCGGCAGAGGCGGTCGAGGAGGGCGGCGACTTCCTGGTGACGCCGGGTCTGGGTCTGATGATCTGGACCCTGGTGCTGTTCGGATTCACCCTCTGGGTGCTGGCCAAGTTCGCCTTCCCGAAAATCGGGGAGGCTCTCGACAAGCGGGCGGCGACGATCCGTGAAAGCGTCGAGGCGGCCGAACGGCAGAAGGAAGAGTCGGACAAGCTGCTGGCCGACTACCGCCAGCGTCTGACCGAGGCCCGTGAGCAGGCTGACGAGATCGTCAGCAAGGCTCGCAAGGCTGCGGAGCACACCAAGACGGAGGCCGCCACCCAGGGTCAGGCCAAGCGCGAAGAGCTGGTCGAGGCTGCCCGCAAGGACATCGAGGCCGAGACCCGCCGTGCCCTGGACGACATCCGCAAGGAGGTCGCCGACCTGACCGTCCTCGCCACCGAGCGGGTCACCCGCCGGTCGCTCGATGAGGCCCAGCAGAAGAGCCTGGTCGAGGAGGCGCTCCGCGAGGTCGACTTCTCCGCTCTGGCCGGAGACCGGAACAACTGATGGAAGAGCTCGCGAGGGTATATGCGGAGTCACTCTTTGGCGTGGCCAAGGAGAATGGTTCGGTCGATGCCGTGCGCGAGCAGCTGGCGCAGCTCACCGAGGCGCTCGAAGGGAGCCGCGAGCTGGAGGTGTTCTTCTTCAGCCCGTACTTCTCCTCCCAGGAGAAGCTCGACGGCCTGCACCGGGCGGTGACCGACGCCGACCCCCGGCTCCTGAACTTCCTTGAACTGCTGATCGAGAAACACCGGATGCCGGCCATTTTCCGGATCCGCCAGCGGTTCGAGGAACTCTGGAAAGAGGAGAACCGCATGCTTGAAGTGACCGTCACCAGCGCGGTCGAGCTCGATCCCGCGGTGGCCCGCGAGGTCGGGGCCGAGGTCGAGCGCCAGACCGGAAAGTCGGTCGAACTCAACAGTCGTGTCGATGAGTCGATCATCGGCGGGCTCGTGCTTCAGGTCGGGAACATGGTTCTCGACACCAGTATTCGCAACAACTTGGAGAAACTCCGCCAGAGCGTCGCTCGGGCGGGCTAAGGAGGATCGGAACCCGATGCAGATCAAGCCAGACGAGATTGCCAGCATTCTGCGGCAGCGCATCGAGGGCATTGACCCCGGCAGCGCCGACCTGTCCGAGGTGGGCACCGTGCTCTCCGTCGCCGACGGTATCGCCCGAATCCACGGGCTGGACAACTGCATGGCCCTGGAGATGCTCGAACTGCCGCACGGGGTCACCGGACTCGCCCTGAACCTCGAGGCGGACAACGTCGGGGCCGTGCTGTTCGGCGAGTGGGACAAGATCGTCGAAGGCGACACGGTGAAGCGCACCGGACGCCTGCTCGAGATCCCGGTCGGCGAGGAGTTCCTCGGCCGCATGGTCGACCCGCTCGGCCGTCCGCTCGACGGCAAGGGCGACATCAACTCCGGCCAGACCCGTCCGGCCGAGTTCAAGGCCCCCGGTGTGATCAGCCGCCAGCCGGTCCGTGAACCGCTCCAGACCGGCATCAAGGCGATCGACGGAATGATCCCGATCGGCCGTGGCCAGCGGGAGCTGATCATCGGCGACCGCCAGACCGGCAAGACCGCGGTCGGAATCGACACGATCATCAACAACCGCGACTCCGGAGTGATCTCGGTGTACGTCGCGATCGGTCAGCGGATGTCCACAGTGGTCCAGGTACGTGAGGTGCTGGAGGCCGCCGGAGCGATGGACAACGCAATCATCGTCGCGGCCCCCGCCGACGAGGCGGCACCGATCAAGTTCATCGCGCCCTACGCCGGAACCGCGATGGCCGAGTACTTCCTCTACAAGGGTGGTCACGCTCTCTGCGTCTACGACGACCTGACCAAGCACGCGTACGCGTACCGTCAGATGTCGCTGCTGCTGCGACGTCCGCCGGGTCGTGAGGCTTACCCCGGCGACGTCTTCTACCTCCACTCGCGGCTGCTCGAGCGGGCGGTCAAGCTGAGCGACTCCGAGGGCGGCGGATCGCTGACCTCGCTCCCGATCATCGAGACCCAGGCGAACGACGTCTCGGCCTACATCCCGACCAACGTGATCTCGATCACCGACGGCCAGATCTTCCTCGAGTCGGACCTGTTCAACTCGGGCGTCCGGCCGGCGATCAACGTCGGCATCTCGGTCTCCCGGGTCGGCGGTGACGCCCAGACCAAGGCGATGAAGAAGGTCGCCGGCAAGATGAAGGGCGAGCTCTCCCAGTACCGGGATCTGGCTGCCTTCGCCCAGTTCGGTTCCGAGCTCGACGCCGAGACCCAGCGCACCCTCGCCCGTGGCGAGCGCCTGGTCGAGCTGCTCAAGCAGAACGAGCGGAACGCCCTTCCGGTGGCCGACCAGGTCGCCTCGATCTACTCCGGAACCGGCGGCTACCTCGACCGGATCAAGGTCGAGCGGGTCAAGCAGTTCCTCGAGGATCTGCTGACCCGGCTCAATTCCGAGGAAGGCGACCTCTTCGCCCGGATCAACGAGACCGGCCAGTTCCCGGAGGAAGACGAACAGGCACTCGGCGACGCGATCGCCCGATTCGTGGATGACTTCGGTCCCGACTTTGACGAGCAGGGTGAACCGCTCGCCGCCGGTGAGTCCGACCGGGTCGATGCGGCCGGCGCGGAAACCGAGGCCGAGGAGGCCCCTGCCGCCGCCTAGGCGGTCCCGTCGAGGTCCGAAACCGGAAGCTGAGCAATGGCCAACCGCAAAGAAGTCACAAACCAGATCTCGAGCGTGAAGAACATCCGCCAGATCACGCGTGCGATGGAGATGGTCGCCGCGGCCCGGCTGCGCCGGGCAGAGATGCGGATCGCGGACCTGCGACCGTACGCCCAGGCCATGCGCCAGCTGACCAAGCGGGCGGCGGCCGAGGCCGGCACCGTCTGGCAGGTCCCGGTGCTGGAGGAACGGGAACAGGTCGGGCGGGTGGCGATCCTGCTGATCACCGGCGACCGCGGTCTGGCCGGCGCCTTCAACGCGAACATCCTGCGCGAAGGTCTGCAACTGCGTGACGAGCAGCTGGAGCAGGGTCGCGAGGTCGTCTTCTACGCGGTCGGTCGGCGTGGCGACGGGGCACTCACCTTCCGCAAGCAGGAGGTTGCGGGCTCCTGGACCGGGTTCACCGACCGCCCCGCGTTCAGCAACGCCCGGGATATCGGGGACACCCTGATCTGCGACTACATCGAGGGTCGGGTGGACCGGGTCGAGGTCATCTACAACCGGTACGTCTCGCCGCTGACCCAGCACGTTCACCGTCAGCGCCTGCTGCCGGTGCAGCAGGCCGAGGTCGTCGGTGAGGGCGCCGAGGATGAACACTCGATCAAGCTCTCGGGCGAGGCGGCCGAAGCTCACGCCCGTTCGCTCTGGGAGTACGAACCTGATCCCGAGGAACTGCTGGCCGAGCTGATCCCGGAGTACGTCAACATTTCGCTCTACCGGACGCTGCTGGAGTCGGCGGCTTCCGAGCTCGGTGCCCGAATGACCGCGATGCGCAGTGCGGCGGAGAACGCCGAGACCATGATCGACGATCTGACCCTCGAAATGAACCGGGTCAGGCAGGCCGAGATCACACAGGAGATTCTGGAAGTAGTCGGCGGCGCCGAGGCGCTGGGCTGATCCTTACGACGCCACAAGGCTGAAACTGGAACTGGAGATATGTCAGAGAACAACGGCAAGAACACAGGACGAATCGAAGAGATCACCGGCGTCGTGGTCGACGCGGTCTTCCCCGACAAGCTGCCCGAGGTGTACTCGGCCGTCGAGATCGAGGTCGACGCCAGCGAGGCCCGCGAGGGGCGCACCCTGGTCTGCGAGGTCCAGCAGCACCTCGGCGATGATCGTGTCCGGACGGTCGCGATGGACGCCACCGACGGCCTTCAGCGCGGCGATCGGGTGGTGGACACGGGCGGACCGATCACCGTACCGGTCGGCGATGTCACCCTCGGACGAATCTTCAATCTCCTCGGCGAGCCGATCGACGACGGCGATCCGATTCCGGCCGACGTCGAGCGCTGGCCGATCCACCGGCCCTCTCCGAAGGCCACCGACCTGACCCCGAACCAGGAGATCCTGGAGACCGGCATCAAGGTGGTGGACCTGCTCGCCCCTTACGTGAAGGGCGGCAAGATCGGCCTGTTCGGCGGCGCCGGCGTCGGCAAGACGGTGCTGATCCAGGAGCTGATCCACAACATCGCCCAGGAGCACGGCGGGCTTTCCGCCTTCTGTGGCGTCGGTGAGCGGACCCGTGAAGGAACCGACCTCTACATCGAGATGACCGAATCCGGCGTCATCGACAAGACGATGATGGTTTTCGGCCAGATGAACGAGCCGCCCGGCGCCCGCCTGCGGGTCGCCCTGTCCGGCCTGACCATGGCCGAGTACTACCGCGAAGCCGGTGGTCAGGACGTGCTGCTCTTCATCGACAACATCTTCCGTTTCACCCAGGCCGGCTCCGAGGTTTCGGCCCTGCTCGGCCGGATGCCTTCGGCGGTGGGATACCAGCCCACTCTCGAAACCGAGATGGGTCAGCTCCAGGAGCGGATCACCTCGACCGCCCGCGGATCGGTCACCTCGGTCCAGGCGATCTACGTCCCCGCCGACGACCTCACCGACCCGGCACCGGCCTCGGTGTTCGCCCACCTCAACGCGACCACCACGCTTTCCCGTTCGATCTCGGAGAAGGGCATCTACCCGGCGGTCGATCCGCTGGACTCGACCTCGACCATCCTCAAGCCGGACATCCTCGGCGAGGATCACTACAACACGGCGACCGAGGTTCAGGAGATCCTGCAGCGCTACAGCGAGCTGCAGCAGATCATCGCGATCCTCGGCATCGACGAGCTGGCCGACGAGGACAAGGTGCTGGTCTTCCGGGCCCGGAAGATCGAGCGCTTCCTGTCGCAGCCGTTCTTCGTTGCCGAACAGTTCACCGGCACCCCGGGACAGTACGTCCCGGTCGAGGAGACGGTGCGCGGCTTCCGGATGATTCTCGAAGGTGAGCTCGACGAGTATCCCGAGAACGCCTTCTACATGAAGGGCAGCATCGACCAGGTGCTGGAGCAGGGCAAGAGCTCGGGTAACTAGGAAGTGGCCGGAGAAAACACATTCACGATCGAGGTTCTCACCCCGGAGGGTGAGCTGTTTCGCGGGGATGCGATCCGGCTGTCCACCCGGACCACGGTCGGTGAGATCGGCATTCTGGCCAATCACGTTCCGGTGCTGGCCCAGCTCAAGCCGACCCGCCTCCAGGTTGCGCTTCCCGGCGACGAGAGTCGCGACTGGGCCCAGGGACACGGAATGCTCCAGGTGTTCGGCAACCACGTCCGGGTTCTGCTCGAGGAAGCGGTAGATCCCGACACCCTGGACCGGTCCCGGCTGGACGAACAGCGGGCGGACGCCGAGGCAAGGCTGGCCGACTCCGGGACCGGCGAGAGCGAACGGAAGTTCGCCGCGCGTGACCTGGAGCGGATCGAAGCCTTCCTGAAGATCGCGGCCTGACCACGGGTTCGGGCCGTCCCGGCCGATTCCGGGAAGCCGTTCCGGCCCGCCTGCCAACCGGTCGAACCGCTACCGTTTGCGGATCAGTTTCCGTCATTGCGGCACCCCTCGACCGGTCCGGACGGCCCGGCCGGGGCGCCGTGGTCAGCGAACTCAATTCAGATGCACCCCGGACCTCAAAGCCTTCAGCCCCTGATCCTCCCGGATTTAGCCCCGGACCGAAGGGCCGACGGTGAGTGACGAAGAAGAGGACCGCGACTCCGGGCCGGAGGAGCCGCAAGGCGATCCTGGCCCCGTGCCGGAGCCACCGCTGGAGCAGCCGACCGAGGAGATGTTCGCCTTCGAGGCCAGGATCCTCGACGAAGGCGAGGTGCCCGAGCTCGACCCGGCGGTCCGGGCGGCCCTGCTCGAAAGCGACCAGGAAGCGGACAGCGCGACCTCGCCCCCGCGTCCGCCGGCCGGCGTTGAGGCAGGTACGGGCGAAGATCCGGCCGCTCGTACCGGCGAGCACACCGCCGAGGATCTCGCGGAAACCGGTGAGTACGAACCACCCGACAGCTCCGAGTGGGATCTCCCGTCGGAAGCCGCGATCGCCGCCGAGGAAACTGCCGTGCTGGCCGAACAGGCCCGGGACGAGGTTCGTGCGGCCGTCGATCACGCCCGGAAAACCGGCCGTCCCTGGGATCCGGCCCGCCCGCCCGCGGGGGGGGACTTCCAGGAGCCGGGCCGACGGCCGCGCTACTGGTGGCGCTTTCTGCTCGCGACCCTGATCATCGTGTTCGCGTTCGCGGGAGCGACCTCCGCCTCGGTACTCCACGTGGTCAACGACATCGCCTCGAAACTGGAGATCCCCAAACAGAACCGCCTGCCGAACTGGCTGGTCAAGGATGCCGGCGGTGGACCCCAGACGATCGCGATCATCGGCTCGGACGCCCGCACCGGCGGTGGCTCCCCGGACGGTGACAAGGGAAGGTCAGACACCACGATCCTGCTCCGCCTCGATCCGGACTCGGGCCAGATCGCGATGCTTTCGATCCCGCGAGACCTCAAGGTCGAGATTCCCGGCTACGGCACCGACAAGTTCAACGCCGCCTTCACCTACGGCGGCACCGCGCTCACCCTGAAGACGATCAAGGAACTCACCGGACTCCAGATCAACCACGTGATCAACGTCGACTTCCAGGGTTTCGCGATGCTGGTCGATGCGGTCGGCTGCGTGTTTGTGGATGTCGACCGCAAGTACTACCACTCGAACGAAGGGCTGGCGCCTTCGGAGATGTACGCCGAGATCGACATCGATGCCGGCTATCAGAAGCTCTGTGGGCCGGACGCTCTCGACTTCGCCCGGTACCGCCACACCGACACCGATCTGGTTCGCGCCTCCCGCCAGCAGGACCTGCTCGGGGAGGTTCGAAACCGGCTCTCCTTCTCCGAGATCATCAAGCGACGTGACGAGTTGATCAAGGCCTTCACCAGGAACGCCACCTCCGACATCAGCAGCGGCACCCAGATCCTCGACCTGTTGCGGCTGCTCTTCGACTCCCGCAGCGCCCGCACCGCGGAGGTCAAGTTCCCGACCACCTTCACCATGGACAACGGCATCTCCTACGTGGAAGCGACCCCGGAAGAGATCGATGCCGCGGTCGACCAGTTCCTCGGCTTCAAGGAGAGCAAGGGAGCGATCGGCACCCTGAGCGAAGGGGACGGGTCCAGCGCCAGGTCCAGGGCAGCCCGGAAGAAGCGGGCCAGGAAGCAGGCCCGGAAGTCGGTCCAGCCCTCGGTTGCCAAGATCCCGGGGAAGAACGGGGACGGTCTGGCCGACGCGGCAGGAAACGGGATGGAGCTGGCTTCACGCCTCACATCCGAGTTCAAGGTGCCGAACCTCCCGGTCTACTATCCCCGCCGGCTCCCGGAGGGCACGACCTTCCCCGAGGGGAGTCGGGTCTACTGGATCCGGGACACCGAAAAGAAGCCGCGCAAGGCCTACCGGATGGTGATGGCGCTCCAGCAGGCCGATGGCCTCCACTACTTCGGACTTCAGGGAGTCGCGGGCTGGAGCGATCCGCCGATCCTCGAAGCACCCCACGAGGAGGTCGAGATGTCGGGACGGGACTACCTCGTGTACTTCGAGGGGGATAGGGTGCGTCTTGTCGCCTGGTTTGATCGTGGCAACACGTACTGGATTTCCAACTCCCTCCTCCTCACCCTCACCAATGACCAGATGCTGGGCATGGCCCGTTCAACCCGCCCCTTCACACCGAACTGACAGCCCGGTCCGGAGGACCGAGTCGTGACTCCCCGGGATTCCTCCCCGATCGGGGTGATCGGTACCGGCTGGGTCGGTCTGGTCACCGCCGTCTGTTTCGCCGAGCTCGGTCATCGGGTGATCGCCCGGGACGTTGTTCCCGAGAAGATCGAGGCTCTGAAACGCGGTGAGGTGACGATCCATGAGCCGGGGCTGGCCGAACTTCTCGAAAGGAACCGGGACCGGCTGACCTTCACGCTCGAGATCGAACCGGTGCTCGAAGCGGCCCGCCTGCTCTTCGTCTGCGTCGACACCCCCCCGACCTACTCGGGCGACGCCGACCTCTCCCGGGTCCGCAAGGTGCTGGAAGAACTGGGGCCGGACGCCAACCACGTTCTGGTGATGAAGAGCACCGTGCCGGCCGGGACCGGGGAGACCGTCCGCCGGGAGCGGCCCGGCATGGCCTACGTCTCATGTCCCGAGTTCCTCAAGGAGGGAACCGCGGTCGAGGACTTCCTGAATCCGGACCGGACCGTGATCGGAGCTGCCCCGGAAGACGCCGCGGCCGCGGCCGAGGTGGCGGCCCTCTACCGACCCCTCGGTGGTGAGATCGTGAGCACCGACACCTCCAGCGCCGAGATGATCAAGCTCGCTTCGAACGCCTATCTGGCGACCCGGATCTCGTTCATCAACGAGATCGCCAACGTCTGCGAGGAGGTTGGGGCGGACGTGGTCGAGGTCGCCCGGGGCATGGGCATGGATCGGCGTATCGGGCCGCAGTTCCTCCGGCCGGGGATCGGTTTCGGGGGTTCCTGCTTCCCCAAGGACGTCAACGCGTTGAAGCTGCTCGCCGGAAACTCCGGCTACCACTTCCAGCTCCTGAACTCGGTGATCGAGGTCAACGAGCTCCAGAAGCGGCGCGTGGTCAACAAGCTCCGGGCGCGTCTCGGTTCGCTGGTGGACCGGAAGATCGCGCTGCTCGGCCTCGCCTTCAAACCGGAGACCGACGACATGCGCGAGGCGTCCAGCCTGGTGCTCGCCGCCCGGCTGATGGGCGAGGGCGCCAACGTGGTTGCCTACGATCCGGTGGCGATGGAGCGGGCAAGGACTCTCCTGCCCGGGGTAGAAATGAAGGAGAAACCCGAGGACGCGCTTACCGGGGCGGACGCTGTGGTACTGGTCACCGAGTGGCCGGAGTTCCGGGAGCTCGACTGGGCCGGTGTGGCAACAGGGATGAACCACCGATTGATGATAGACGGAAGAAACTTTCTCGACCCGGAAGACCTGCGTCAGGCAGGGTTTTCGTACGAGGGCGTAGGTCGCGCCGGGACGGGAGCATGAAAGTGAGTTACAGAGAGTGCAAGCACTGGTACTTGTCGGGGGTCAGGGCAGCCGGCTGAGGCCGTTGACTGCGGAGATTCCCAAACCGGTCCTTCCCTTGGCCGGACGCCCGTTCCTCGGGTACATGATCGATTGGCTGGAACGATACGGTGTGGATCACATCGTGTTCGCCTGTGGCTTTCTCCCTGACCAGATGCGGCAAGTGCTGGGTGAGTCCAGCGCGAACGGAACCCGTTTCACCTACCTGGTCGAACCGGAGGCGCTCGACACTGCGGGGGCCATCCGGTTCGCGCTGGAGCATCTCGATGAGACCTTTTTCGCCCTCAACGGCGACTCGCTCGCCGATCTCGACCTCGGGTTGCTCTTGCAACATCACCGTGAACATGGCGCCAAGGCGACCCTCGGGCTCTACCCGGTGGAAGACGCAAGCCCGTACGGGCTGGTTGAACTCACCCCGGACGGAGAGGTGACCGGATTCTTCGAAAAGCCGGAAGCGGGACGGTCCGGCCTGATCAGCGCCGGAATGTACGTCCTCGACCGCGAGGTGATTGCCGCCCTGCCGGAAGGCCGCCCCATCTCGATCGAACGCGAGGTGTTCCCGAAGCTGGTCGGCCACGGGCTCCACGGTCGCGCCCTGGATGGCTACTGGAAAGACATCGGCACCCCGGAACGCTTCTTGGAAGCCACCTGGGACATCGTCGAGGGAAGGGTTGACACCACGGTCCCGGTTGATCCCCTCGGAGTCATGGTCGATCCCGACAGTCACATCGACCCCGCGGCGGTGATCGGACCGCGTGCGGTTATCGGACCCGGCTGCGAGATCGGTTCGGGGGCGGTGATCGCCGGATCGGTTCTGCTGGGGGACTCGGTTGTCGGTGCCGGAGCGAAGATTTCCGGATCGATCTTTTCGTCTGGAGTGAAGGTCGAGTCCGGGGTCGGGGTCGAGAATATGGTCCTCGGCAGAGACGAGGCCGTGCATGCGTGAAGACGTCCTCGCAATCCCGGATCAGATCCGGGACGCCCTCTGGCGCATCGACTCGGCCCAGCTCTCGTCCAGAAAGTCGACCGGTCTGGTGGTTGCCGGCATGGGTGGTTCGGCGATCGGGGCCGAACTCGCCCGCGGAATTCTCGGTGATCGGCTGATCGGGCCGCTCGCGGTCTGGCGGGACTATGAGCTCCCTCACTGGCTTGGACCGGAATGGGCCCTGCTCGCCTCCAGCTACTCCGGCAACACCGAGGAGACCCTGGCCGCCTTCACCTCGGCCGGGAAGCTCGGTCTTCATCGCTGGGCCGCCGGGACCGGCGGTGCGCTGGTCGAGGAAGCGCGATCAAACGGGGTCGAGGTCGTGGGGCTGCCCGGACTCTTCCAGCCGCGGGCGGCGGTCGCCTACATGGTGGTGGTCGCGCTTCACGCGGCTCATCTGGCCGGGGTCGCGACCGACGTTCGGGACGAGCTCGAGTCGTCGATCCCGTTCCTGGAGAGTCAACGCGAGAACCTGGCTCGGAGGGCGGCCGAGATGGCGGCCCGGATCGGGGAGGCTCCGATGGTGGTCCACGGGGCCGGTCCGACGATTCCGATCGCCCGGCGCTGGACCAACCAGTTGAACGAGAACGCAAAGCAGTTCTCCTTCGCGGTCGAGATCCCGGAAGCCAACCACAACCTCACCGAGGCCTGGCCGGCCGGACGGGGTGGGCTCGGGGCGATCTTTCTCGCCGATCCGGACCAGCATCCGAACGATCGCCGCCGGATCGAGATCAGCCGGGAGATGATCGAACGGACCGGCGCCCGGGTACTCTCCGTGGAGTGCGAGGGCAGCTCGGCCACCGAACGGCTGTTCTGGTGCGTGATGCTTGGTGATCTGATCTCACTCGAAGTTGCGGACCTGCGGGGCATGGATGCGGCTCCCGTGGAGGGGATCGAAAATCTGAAAAGGAGACTCAGAGAAACCCGATGAAGGCAATGGTGCTGGCGGCAGGCCTGGGGACGAGGCTCAGGCCGATCACCCGGGCGATTCCGAAACCGATGGTTCCGGTGCTGAACCGCCCGGTGATGGAGCACATCGTTCGTCTTCTGGCCAGGCAGGGGATCCCCGAGGTGATCGCGAACCTTCACTGGTTCCCGGACACGATCCAGGATCACTTCGGCGACGGATCCGATTTCGGCGTCAATCTCACCTACAGCCACGAAGCCGCCCTTCAGGGCACGGCCGGCGGGGTGCGTCAGGCGGCCGACTTTTTTGAAGAGTCGCTGCTGGTGATCTCGGGTGATGCCCTGACCGACATCGATCTCGTGGCGATGCAGGCGTTCCATGAGTCCCACGACGGAATCGCCACGTTGGCCACCAAGCCGGTTGACGACACCTCCGGCTTCGGTGTGGTGATCACCGACCAGGAGGGACGGGTCCAGGGCTTCCAGGAAAAGCCGGCCCCGCCCGAAGCGCTCTCGAACCTCGCCAACTGTGGCATCTACATGTTCGACCGTGCGATCTTTGACCACTTCCCCGCGCCTGGCGGCAGCGTCCTCGCCGGAAGGGACGATCCCCCCGGTTTCGCCGACTGGGCGACCGATGTGTTTCCGTCGCTGCTCGATGCCGGGATCCCGTTCTATGCCCACCGGTTCGACGACTACTGGAACGACATCGGCACCATCGCTGAGCTGATCCAGGGCAACTTCGATGGTCTGGCCGGATCGGTCGAACTCGAGATCGCCGAGGCCGATCGGGGGAACGGGGTCCGGGCCGGCGAATGCGAAGGACTCGACCGGATCTCGATCGAGGGCCCGGTCCTGATCGGTGACGGCTGTCGTTTCGGCGACGGGGTCGAGTTGATCGGTCCGGCGGTGATCGGTCCAGACTGTGATCTCGGGGACCGTTCCGGGGTCCGCGAGACCGTGCTGCTCCGTGGGTCCGGCCTCGCCCCCGGCGCGTTCGTGGCCGGCGGAGTCCTCGGTATCTGAAAAGCCGGTTTCAGGTCACACTCCTGCGACCGGTGTGACCCACCGTTGATCCGAACTGCTTCAGGGTCGGGTCATGCCGTCCGCAGCCTCGGACCCGACCGCTTCGACCGTACGGAGGTTCCTCCGCCTCCTGCTCCCGCCGCTCTGCCCCGGTTGTGGGCTTGGTCTCGCCGCGGACCGGATCATCTGTGGCGCCTGCATGAAGGAACTCAACCGGGCCGAGGTCATGCGAAACGATCCTCCACCCGGGGTCTCGACGGTGGTGTCCTGCGCCCCGCATGAAGGGGTTGCCCGACGCCTTCTGGTGGCCTACAAGTTCGAAGGAGTGATCGCCCTGGAAGACCTGATCGGGGGCTACATGGCCGACCTGGCCGGTCCGACGGGCCCCGGGCTCAGCGTGGTCCCGGTCCCGGCCAGCCCGCTGCGCACCCGACTCAGGGGGTTCGATCCGGTGGTGCGTCTGGCGGAGCGGATTGCCGGCTCACTGGACGGAGCCATTCTCGAACCGAACCTGGTGGTGCGTCGGGGTCTCGGCCGTCAGCGGGGACGGGGCCGTGCGGGGCGACTCGGCGACCCGCCCGATATCCGTCCGGTCGGCAATCCGCCGGGGCCGGGCACGGCCGGTGTTCTCCTGGTGGACGACGTCTTCACCACCGGCGCCACGCTCGCAGCCACAGCGTCGGCAGTGCGGACGCTCGGCGGCGGTCCGGTCCGGGCGGTCACTTTCACCCGCCGGCCCTGACCGCGGAAGTCCTTGTCAACGACCGTACCGCGAGCTACTATCGCGGCAGGAACATCAACCCCGCGAGGAGGTCCCATGCGAATTGAGATTCGTGGCCGCAACGTCGAAGTGAATGACGATCTGCGAGCGCAGGTGGCCCAGCGGTTCAAGCGGCTCGGGGAACAGGTTTCGCCGCTTGCCCGCATCGAAGTTGTCGTGTCCGAGGAGCAGAATCCGGCGATTCCGGATCGCTGTCTCGCCGAGGCCACGCTCCATCTGAAGGGAGTCACCCTTCACGCCCACGAGGCATCGCCGGACATGGCGCACACGATCAACGAACTCGGTGAGGACATGCGCCGTCAGGTAAAGCGGCACCGCGAGAAACGTCGCAAGCGCAGCCAGACCAGGCGCCTGGTGAACGAGATGCAGGGCCGTTCGGCCGGAGGTGCCTCGGCCACGATGTGATCCCGCCCGGTTGGACGGGATCCGAAACAAACGGCGGCAGGTGTCACGCCCGGCCGCCGACGGGAGCCCCGAAAGGGGCTTCCGCCTGCCGTCAGACCCCGGATCGGGGGCCTGGCGGATCGAAACGCCGGAGCCTTTCGGTGCCTGCCGCACGCCACCGGCTAATCTTGACCAATGGCAAGGCAGCTAATCGACCGCGCCCTCAGGCTTGGTGAGGGTCGCAAGTTCAAGGCATACCAGAAGCGGGTTGACTCGATCAATCTGCTCGAGCCCGAGATGGAGACTCTGGAGGACCACGAGATTCTCGAGGAGGCCAACCGGATCAGGGAGCGGGCCAAGGCGGGTGAGTCGCTCGACGATCTCCTGCCGGAGTCGTTTGCACTGACCCGTGAAGCGGCCCGCCGTACCCTCGGGCAGCGGCACTACGACGTCCAGCTGATCGGTGGCATGGTGGTCAATGACGGGTCGATCGCCGAGATGAAGACCGGTGAGGGCAAGACCCTGACCAGCACCCTCGCGGTGGTGCTCAACGCCCTCGCCGGCAAGAGCGTCCATGTGGTCACGGTCAACGACTATCTCTCCAAGCGGGACGCCCTCTGGATGAAGCCGATCTACGACATGCTCGGCGTCACCGTCGGGTGGATCCAGGAGGACGACGAACCCGAGGCCCGGCGTGAAAAGTACGGCTGCGACATCACGTACGGCACCAACTCGGAGTTCGGGTTCGACTACCTGCGCGACAACATGGCCGGTTCGATCGAGCAGAAGGTGCAGCACGCCCACGATTTCGCGATCGTCGACGAGGTCGACAACATCCTGATCGACGAAGCCCGGACCCCGCTGATCATCTCCGGCGCACCGGAGGAGGCAGCCCAGACCTACTACACCTTCGCCCGGCTGGCCCGGCAGTTGACCGGCGTGCCGGCCAAGACCAAGCTGAAGTCGATGGGCGAGTCCAAGGACACGTCGAGTGCCGATTTCGACTACGAGTACGACGAGAAGCACAAGACCGTCGCGCCGACCGAGCGTGGTGTGGCCAACACCGAGAAGTTCATCGGAGTGGAGAACCTTTACCTGGCCGAAAACGGCAACCTGGTCAATCACCTGATCCAGGCGCTGAAGGCCGAGTCGCTCTACAAGAAGGACAAGGACTACGCGGTGGTCGACGGCGAAGTCATGATCATCGACGAGTTCACCGGCCGGATCCTCGAAGGACGGCGCTGGTCGGAGGGGCTCCACCAGGCGGTCGAGGCCAAGGAAGGGGTGGCGATCCAGGAGGAGAACCAGACCCTGGCCACGATCACCCTCCAGAACTACTTCCGGCTGTACGACAAGCTTTCCGGGATGACCGGCACGGCCCTGACCGAGGCAACCGAGTTCATGAAGATCTACAAGGTCCCGGTGGTCGAGGTTCCGACCAACAAGCCGGTGGTCCGGGACGACCAGAACGACCAGATCTTCAAGACCAAGGACGGCAAGTGGAACGCGGTGATCAACGAGCTGGTCGCCCGGAACGCGACCGGCCAGCCGATCCTGGTCGGCACCGTCTCGGTCGAGGTCTCGGAAATGATCTCGGCCCAGCTGAAACGGCGGGGGATCGAGCACGTGGTGCTGAACGCCAAGCCCGAACACGCCGAAAAGGAGGGCGAGACGATCGCCCAGGCCGGACGGCTCGGCGCGGTCACGATCGCCACCAACATGGCCGGCCGCGGGGTCGACATCAAGCTCGGTGGCGACCCGGAGGGTATGTCCCACCCGGTGCTGGCCAAGCGGGGCCTTGAGCCGGAGGATGAGGGTTACAACGAGGCCCTGGAAGAGCTCGCCGCGGAACTCAGGCCCCAGTGCGAGGCCGAGGCGGCCGAAGTCAAGGAACTGGGCGGCCTGTTCATCTGCGGCACCGAGCGTCACGAGTCCCGCCGGATCGACAATCAGCTCCGTGGTCGTTCCGGTCGCCAGGGCGACCCCGGCGCATCGCGCTTCTTCCTCTCGGCCGAGGATGACGTGATCCGGCTGTTCGCCGGCGATCGCATCTACAAGATCCTCGACCGGCTTGGTCCGGTGGACGAGGAGGGCGAGGAACTTCCACTCGAAGCGAAGATGCTGACCAAGACGGTCGAGAACGCCCAGAAGAAGGTCGAGGAGCAGAACTTCCTGATCCGCAAGCGGGTGCTCGAGTACGACGACGTGATGAACGAGCAGCGCCGCGTGATCTACAAGTACCGCGGCGAGATCCTCGAAGGCCGTGACATGTCCGGCGTGATCCGGGAAGAGCTCGGCGGGGTGGTTACCCGGTTGGTCGAGGAGTACACGCCCGGAGACGTGATCGAGGAGTGGGACCTGCCCGGACTCGACGATCGTCTGCACCAGATCTGGCCCTGCTCGATCGATGTGGCCGGGATGGCCCCGGAGTCGGTCGAAACCTCGGCGCTCGCCGCCGACCTGGTCGAGGACGCACTCAAGGCCTACGACGAACGGGAACAGCAGCTCGGCGAAGAGGTGATGCGATACCTCGAACGCACCCTGCTGATGCAGGTGATCGACTCCCGCTGGCGTGAGCATCTCTACGACATGGACTACCTGCGGGAGGGCATCCACCTGCGTGGCTTCGCCCAGATCGATCCGCTTGTGGCCTACAAGAACGAGGGCTACTCGATGTTCTCGGAGCTGATGAACGGCATCTGGGACGAGTTCGGCCGGCTGGTCTTCAACGTCGAGGTCGAGTTCGAGGTCGAACCGGGTGACGAAGCGGCGTTCGCACCCTCGGCGGCCGGGGATCAGGCTGCGTACGACTACTCGGGCGGCACACTCGAGGGCCAGCCCTCGGCGCTGACCGAGGTCGCCGCCGGCACCACGGTCGAGACGGGTGGAATCCCGGGGGTGGCCCCGGGTGCCTTCGCGAGCCCTGATGCGGTCCCGGGGGTGGCGACCAAGGTCAAGTCGGAACGGGAGAACATCGGTCGAAACGACCCCTGCTGGTGTGGTTCCGGCAAGAAGTTCAAGAAGTGTCACGGGCAGTAGCCGGCGGACCTTCGTTCTCGAGACCGGAAACGTGACCCCGCAGGAGAAGGTCGCACGGGAGTTTGTCTCGGCCTTCAATCGGGCGGAGCTCGACTCCTTCGTCGCCATCCTCGATCCGGAGGTTGAACTCCACTCGATGCGTGGGCTGAAGAGGGGGCGGGAGGAGGCTCGGATCTGGGCGACCAGGGCACCCGGAGGGGTCCAGCAGAGCGTGACCATCAACTCGGCCGAATCGGTCGGTGACCGGGTGTTGCTCGAGATCGAACGCCACTGGCACTGGGCCGAGGACGATACTCACGCCTCGACCGAGAAGATGGCCTGGCTCTTCACGGTCCGGGATGGACTGATCACCACCTGGCATCCCTACGAGGACCGGACCGAAGCCAGAACCGCCTTCACCACCCCCTGAAGCCGCCATCTGCCTGAGAAACCTTCCCCCGGTGACCTGGGTTGTGATTCACACCGAGGGACCAGCCGTTGTGGCCGGCGGGTCCTGTCCGCGTTTTTTCTTTTCACATTCGCTACCGCTCGGTGTGAAAAGCAAAAAACCCGGCCACCCGCTGGAGGGGCGCCGGTGGAACAGGCCGCAACCAAGGCGGGTCGGTTCACGTTCACTGAGTTGCCGGTACCACTACCACTGTTGATGGTCGGGTGATGGGGGTTTTGGCGGTGTGCAACGAGATCCTCACCGCCCGGCCTGACCACCCAACCCGGGGGAATGGCAACGAGATCCCCGACGCCCGGCCTCACCACCCAAGCGGGGGGAGGGCGAGCTAGTGCGGGTGGGCGTGGCGGTCCAGGTCCGTGTCTTCGAAGGAGGCCGGGTCCTCCAGAGGCTCGAGGTGGGTGAAGACCGTGGCCTGTTCGAACCTCGATCGGAGGTCCTCCTCGATCCGCTCGACCAGATCGTGGCCCTGCTGGACGCTCCAGCTGCCCGGCACCAGCACGTGGATCGAGATGAACGCCCGCCGTCCTGCGGCCCGCGTTCTGAGCGCGTGAAAACCGATCTCGTTCGAGCTGTAGGAGTCGAGCACCCGGTTCACGGTTGCGAGGTCCGCCGGTGGCAGGGCCCGGTCCATCAGGCCGGACATGGCCTCCCGGACCAGTGACACACCGGTCCGGACGATGTTGGCGGCGACGACCAGGGCGATCAGCGGGTCGAGGGTCTGCCAGCCGGTCAGCCAGACCATGGCTACTCCCGCGATCACCCCGAGCGAAGTCCAGACGTCGGCCATCAGGTGGCGACCGTCGGCGTCGAGCACGGTCGATGATTCCTCCCGGCCGGTCCGGATCAGGAGTCGCGCCACGGCGAGGTTGACCACCGTCGCGATTACCGAAACCGCGATGCCGAGGCCAAGTGTTTCCAGCTCGGTCGGGTGTATCAGCCGGTTCACGGCAGCGTAGGCGACCCCGACCGCAGCCAGCACGATCAGCGCTCCCTCGAACCCGGCGGCAAGGTAGTCGGCTTTCTCGTGACCGTAGGTGTGGTCCTCGTCGGCGGGTCGGGTTGCCCAGAGGATCACGATCAGCGCCACCCCGGCGGCGACCAGGTTGATCACCGATTCGGCGGCGTCCGAGAGCAGGCCGACCGAACCGGTCATCGCCCAGGCGGTGAACTTGAGGCCGATCGTGAGGATGGCGGCAACGATCGAAACGGTGATCACCCGGATCAGCCGACTCCGCCTGCGTTCCTCTCTTGGTTCGACCGTCGGTTTCATGGCTGCTCACCCCGCACTCCCCAACCGTACCCGTGAGGCCGGTGGTGCGGAGGCCACCGGCGGCCGCCGGGGTTTAGGCTTCGCCAATGGCCGAGGCCGCGAACATGGAGTCCGTGCCGGCCCGCATCGCCGCGGTGACGGAACATCTGGTGCTGCTGGCCGATTATCTCGATCCGGCCGGGCTTGAATCCGAGGTTGACCGGCTTGAAGCCGAGATGCAGCAGCCCGGTTTCTGGGACAGCCAGGAAACAGCGGCTTCGGTATCCGCCGACCACGCCCGGGCCCGGAAGAAACTGTCCGACTTTCGCTCGCTTCAGTCCGAGGTCGGTGATCTCGAGGAGATGGCCGAGATGGCCGAAGAGGATGAGGAGATGGCGGCCGAACTGGGGTCCCAGCTCGCCTCGATCGAATCCCGTCTGGCCGAGCTCGAGGAGGACCGGCTTTTCAGCGGGACCTACGATCGAGGTGGCGCGATCGTCAGTGTGCACGCCGGAGCGGGTGGGACCGACTCCCAGGACTGGGCCGAGATCCTGCTGAGGATGTATCTGCGCTGGGCCGAGAACCGCGGCTTCACGGTGGAGATGAGGGAGGCATCGGCCGGTGACGAGGCCGGGCTGAAATCGGCCACCTTCATGCTTTCCGGGGAGAACGCATACGGGTTGATCGCCGCCGAACGCGGGGTGCACCGCCTGGTCCGGATCTCGCCGTTCGACTCATCGGCCCGGCGCCACACCAGTTTCGCCCAGGTTGACGTCGCCCCGGTGGTCGATGAGAACGTCGAAATCGAGATTGACGATGCCGACCTGCGGATCGACACCTACCGGGCTTCCGGAGCCGGTGGACAGCACGTAAACAAGACCGACTCCGCGGTGCGGATCACCCACGAACCGACCGGGGTGGTGGTGCAGTGCCAGAACGAGCGCTCCCAGACCCAGAACAAGGCGGTCGCGATGCAGATGCTCCGTTCCAAGCTGATCGAGCTGGAGGAGCGCAAGCGGGCCGAGGAAGTCAACAAGGAGCGGGGTGAGGTCAAGGACGTCGCCTGGGGCTCACAGATCAGGAGCTACGTGCTTCAGCCGTACACGATGGTCAAGGACCACCGCACCGAGTTCGAGGTCGGGGACGCCCAGCGGGTTCTGGACGGTGATATCGACGGTTTCATCCGGGAGTACTTAAACCGAACCGCCGGCTAGGGCGGGCGGGCTCAGGAACCACCAGCCGCACTCTGGCGGCGTCATATCGCTCGAAGGCTTGCCAGAGCACGGCTGGAGGCCCCTGAGCTCCGCCCGCGATATGGAGGTCCCGGGTGCAGCACCTCCCGCAGGGAACCACCCGCGGCGGTCCCTCAGCCATCGAGGGGAGGTCTGTCGCACCATGAGACTGAGAACACTCCCCTCGTGGCTGGGGCTGTGAGTTAGCGCTGAGGGACCAACCTGGTGGCCGGCGGGTCCTGTCCACGTTTTTTCTTTTGGCATTGGATCGCTCCCGCTCGGTGCCAAAAGCAAAAAACCCGGCCACCCGCCGGAGAAACCCTCATTTAGCACTCCGCACCCGAGGTGGGTCTATTCACGTTCACTGAGTTGCCGGTATCACGAACCTCGTCGAAGTTCGGTTGGTGGAAGGGCAACAAGACCCCCATCGCCCGGCCTCGCCACCCAGGTCGGAGGGGAGCCACCGGGGTCGGGTTCAGATGGCGTGCCGGGTCTGTTCCAGGTCGAGGAGGCGCTGCTTGAGGGCGGTTCCGTGGGCGCCGCCTCCGTAACCACCGGTGGTGCCGTCGGCGCGGATCACCCGGTGGCAGGGGATGATCAGGGCGATCGGATTGCGGGCCAGGGCGGTCCCGGCTGCCCGAGCCCCCCGAGGGGCACCGGCCAGTTCGGCGACCTCGCCGTAGGAGAGAGTCTCTCCATACGGGATATCGGCGACGGCCTGGAGCACCTCGCGGTTGAAGCCACCGATCAGCCGCCAGTCCAGCGGCAGCTCGAACTGCCTGAGCCGGCCGGCCAGGTAGGCGACGATCTGATCGGCGGCACGGTCGACCAGATCGCCACCTTCAGTCGGGTTCAGGCCGGTCCGGGCCATGACTTCCTCGATCACCGAATCGGGATCCTCGCCGGGCAGATCCGAGCGCAGGATTCCGGATCCGGTCGCCGCCACGGTGACCGGACCGAGCTCGGTGTCGAAGGTGATGTGGGTGAAATCGGCCACAGGCGTCCACGTCGGGACCCTGCGTGGCCCGACCGGAGACAGATTACGCCGCGGCAGCACCCGGCCGCGACCGGCTCGTAAACTGGCTCCGATGAACGACCTGCCCAACGGGACCAGAGAGCTGATCGCCACCGCTCTGGCCGAGGATCTCGGTGCCGGGGATGTCACCGCCGCCGCAACCGTCCCCGAGGACCTCAGCGCGGCGGGCCGCATCATCCAGAAGGAGGCCGGGGTCCTGTTCGGCCTGGATCTGGTCGAGGAGACCTTCCGTCAGGTCGGAGTCGAGCAGCTGGACCGCGCCTCGGAGGAGGGCAGCTGGCACCAGACCGTGCCGCAGGATGTGCTTCGCCTCCGCGGTCCGGCCCGGGCCTTGCTGGCCGGAGAGCGGGTCGCCCTCAACTTCCTGGGCCACCTGTCAGGGATCGCCACCCTGACCGCCCGGTACGTCGAGGCGGTTGCCGGAACCGACGCCCGGATCCTCGATACGAGAAAGACAACCCCGGGACTCAGGACCCTGGAGAAGATGGCGGTCGCGGCCGGGGGAGGAGTGAACCATCGCTTCGGCCTGTACGACGCGATCCTGATCAAGGAGAACCACATCGCGGTTGCCGGCGGGGTGGCGGCAGCGATTGCGGCCTGTCGTGAACGCAGCCCGGAGCTCAAGATCGAGGTCGAGACCGAGACTCTGGCCGAGGTCGCCGAGGCGATCGCCGCCGGGCCGGACCGGATCATGCTCGACAACATGGAGCCGGATCTTCTGCTCCAGGCGGTTGCGCTCCGGGACGGGAGCGGGGCCAAGATCGAACTCGAAGCATCGGGTGGGGTGACGCTGGAGAACGTGCGGGCGATCGCCTCGGCCGGGGTCGATTTCGTTTCGATCGGTGCCCTCACCCACTCGGCGTCGCAGCTCGACCTCTCGATGCTGATCACGCCCATCCCCGGCTAGCCGGCCGGCCCGGGGCCGGGGTTCACGGGTGCGTACAATCGGACCCATGGCGACCCGCATCCCCCTCCTCCCGTCCGATGTGCCGCCTCCGCTGGACCCCACCGAAATTGCGGAGCTGAGTGAAGAGGTTCGTGAGCTTGCCCGACAACGGGAAGCGACAATCCTCGCGCACAACTACCAACTGCCCGAAATCCAGGAGGTCGCCGACTATCTCGGTGATTCGCTTGGCCTGGCTCGCCAGGGTGCCGCCACCGATTCACCGGTGATCGCCTTCTGCGGCGTTCACTTCATGGCCGAGACCGCCTCGATCCTCTCCCCGGAGAAGACCGTTCTGCTTCCCGATCTGGGAGCCGGCTGTTCACTCGCGGACTCGATCACTGTGGAGCAGCTCCGGGAGTGGAAGGCGAAATTCCCGGGTGCGATGGTGGTCATGTACGTGAACACCACGGCCGAGGTGAAGACCGAGACCGACTACTGCTGTACCTCCTCGAACGCGGTCAAGGTGGTCGAGCACATCTGGAAGGAGCACGGACCGGAAACCGAGATCCTGTTCGGCCCCGACATGTGGCTCGGGGCTTACGTCGAGCGGGCGACCGGACTCAAGGATGACCCGGCCCGGGCCGCCCGTTTCCACGTCTGGGACGGGGAGTGCCACGTCCACGCCGGTATCCGGCCGGACGACATCACCCGCACCCGCCGGGAGAACCCTGACGCCGAGTTCCTGATCCACCCCGAGTGCGGTTGCTCGACCCAGGCGATGGAGTACGTCGCCTCCGGCGAGATCGACTCCGAGGGGGTTCACATGCTCTCCACCTCCGGGATGATCGAGCACGTCAAGCAGAACCCGGACCGGGAGTACATCGTCGCCACCGAGAACGGGATGCTCTACCCGATCCGCAAGCAGGTGCCGGGAACCAACCTGATCGAGGCCAACCGCATGGCCTTCTGCAAGTTCATGAAGATGATCACGCTGCCCCGGCTCCGTGACTCCCTCCGCGACATGCAGTACGAGGTGAGGGTCAGCGAAGAGGTCGCCGCCAAGGCCCTGCTCCCGATTGAACGAATGGTCTCAATCGGCTGAGCCGGACTGGTTCCTTGCGGACGGGACCGGGCGATCTGGCTACTGGCCTGAACCGGGGGGCTTCGGGCCGCCGGGGCGGTCCGAGATCACGTCGTCCGGAGCGTGATCCCGCTTGTCCCCGGCACTGGCCGGGTTGTGACCCCGCTCCGGTTTGCCCTGGTGTTCCGTATGAGCTTCGTTCACTCCGGTCGGACGGGCATTCTCCTTGCCACCGGCCGGGGGAGCGGGAGCAGCCGGTTCGCTGCCGGTGCCACAGCCGGACAGGGAGGAGAACGCCAGGAGACCGGCCAGAAGCATCGAAGGAGCGAGCAACCGGGGTGACTTCGGGTTCGAGGGAGCCATGGGCTTCATGTTGCCACCCAGATCCGCAGGCGGTATCCGACCGGGGCCAGCCAGCCGGGGTAACGGGCGACCCGAAAGACCCTTCCCCGGCGACCCTGTCCACTGAAGTCCCTGAGAACCACTCCCAGGGCGCAGCGGTTCCGCTTCAGTTTCGCCCGGGCCTGGCGAACCGTCAGATCCCAAAGGTTCGGCACCCGGCACCATGCGGGAGCAAGCGGGGCGGTTCCACCCGATCCGACCACACTCACTCCGGTGAGTCGACGGGCGGTGGAGGCGACCCAGTACCGGATCGGGCCGCCCGCGACGCGGGTGTACGCCGACGGCACGAATCCACGGCAGAGATCATCGCCGAAGCTGGTCAGGCCGACCAGCCGGTGTTCGGTACGACCGCCGCTAGTCACCGGGGCGACGAGCGGACCCCCACTGTCGCCGCCGCAGGTTGAGGCGCTGCCCGCCGGTCCGCCGGCACAGTCCATCAGCCTCGGGTTGAACTGCCGGCCGTACTCCAACCGGCAGACCCGGTCGGACAGCATCACCTGGCGGGTGACGCGAAGCCGTGGGCTGACCCTGTTGGCCCGGGCGGAGGTGATCCCCCAGCCGGTCGCCCGGACCGTGTGCCCCGGGGTCCAGCTCGAGTACTCCCCGGGGCCGGCGAGCCGGATCGTCCGGGCGGAGAGCGGCCGCTCGAGCCGCAGCAGCGCCACATCCCAGGACGCGGTCCCCTGGATCTCCCTGAACAGCGGGCGGCCGGTCCTGGCGGACTTTGGCATCAGCACCCGGGCGACCGGACTCACCTGCCCCCGGGACCGGTGGTTCAGCCAGGTTCGTCCGGAGATCACCTCGATCCGCTTCGCCTTCGGGAACTTGAGAAAGCTCACACAGTGGCCGGCAGTGATCACCAGACGGGGGGTGAGCAGGGAACCCCCGCAGAAGGTTCGGCCGGCCGGGCTGGCACTGCTTCCGGCCCGGGGACGAAAAGCGATTGCAATCTGCCAGGGGGAGTCCGCGATCCGGGCCGGTTTTCCGTTCACGATCGAGATTCCGGCGCCGGTCGCATCGATCCGGGAGGCCCCGGAGCCGGAGGCTGCCGCCCCGGATGGGAGCAGCGCTGCCGACATTACGAGAATGAGCCCGAGCAGGGCAACCCGGACGGCTGTGGGGGCGACCCTGAACATTGCAGGAATCCTACCGGCCGACCTGAAGAACCCCTCAAGGGCCGGGGTGCGGTGCTAGGTTCGCCCCGATCTGAAGATTTCGAACCTCGCTCCCGTTGATCGCGGACACCGGTCGTGGCCGCCCGGGAGGAGGATTACCCCGGCTCGGGGAGAACAGGGCGTCCCAGATGGCTTTCGGAAAGAAGAACAAGAACGCAGGCTCCGAGCTGGAGGCAGCACGGGCCCGCAAAAAGGCGGAGCGTCCCCGCAAGGGCGGCGCCCCGATCATCGAGCTGCGCGACGTGAGCAAGGTGTACCCGGGCGGGCACCTGGCCGTTGACCGCGTGAACCTGGCGATCAACCGCGGGGAGTTCGTCTTCCTGGTCGGTCCGACCGGCTGCGGCAAGTCGACCCTGATCAAGACCCTGATCCGGGAACTTGAGCCGACCGACGGCACCGTCTCGATCGCCGGCCGCGACATCGGCAAGCTTCCCGAGAAGAAGATTCCCCAGCTGAGACGCAACATCGGGACCGTGTTCCAGGACTTCAAGCTGCTGCCCAGCCGCACCGTCTACGACAACGTCGCCTACGCCCTTCAGGTGATCGGCGCCTCCAGGGCCGAGATCCGCGAGAAGGTCCCCGAGACCCTGCGCCTGGTCGGCCTCTCGACCAAGCTTCACAACTACCCGGATGAACTGTCCGGCGGTGAACAGCAGCGTGTGTCGGTTGCCCGCGCTTTCGTGAACCATCCGCCGCTGCTTCTGGCCGACGAACCCTCCGGCAACCTCGATCCGGTGACCTCGGTCGGGATCATGCAGCTGCTCTACCGGATCAACAAGACCGGCACCACCGTGGTCGTGGTCACCCACGACCGGGAGATGGTCGACCGGATGCGACGCCGGGTGGTCGAGCTCTACGAGGGCCGGGTGATCCGTGACGAGATCGCCGGCGGATACACCGAGGAGTCCACCACCGAGTTCGGCGTACGGATGCGGGCCGAGATGGGGGTCGGACTCGAAGGCCACTCCAACGGAGTCCATGAAGGGAGCGCAAAGTGAAGATCTTCTTTTTCGCAGGGGAGGCCTTCCGCGCAATGCGCCGCAACGCCGCCCCGACCACTGCAGCCGTGGTGACCACGGTCCTGACCGCGATCCTGATCGGTGTGCTCATCCCGGTGTTCCAGACCACCCAGAGCAAGAGTGAAGAGGTTCGCGGTCAGCTCGAACTGCGGGCCTTCCTCTACGACGATGCGACCAAGGCAGAGACCGAGGCGCTCAAGTCGAAGGTCGAGGCGCTGCCGCACGTGACCTCGGTCACCTACCTGAGCAAGCAGGAGGCCCTGGCCGAGTTCAAACGAGACTTCCAGCAGCAGGACCGCGACGTTCTCAAGGAACTGAAGGGCAACCCGCTGCCGGCGAACTTCATCATCAAGCCGGACGACGCGGCCAACCTCGATGCGATTCGGGCGGCGATCCAGCCGCCGAACGCGAGCGGCAAGCCGACCTTCATCTCGCCGATCGTCCGCGAGGTGGACGACCGACAGGCGACCGCCGACAAGATCGAGGAGGTAACCGGCGCCCTGAAACTGGTGCTGACCGTGATCACGGCGCTGCTGATCGGCGCCTCGTTGCTCCTGATCGGCAACACGATCAGGCTCTCGATCTACACCCGACGTCGGGAGATCGAGGTCATGCGTCTGGTCGGGGCTACCCGCTGGTTCATTCGCTGGCCGTTCATGATCGAAGGCGTGGTGGTCGGCGTGATGGGCGGCGCGATTGCGATACTGATCCTGTGGGTCGGCAAGATCACAGTTCTGGATCCCCTTTCCGACAGTTTCGCGCTGATGAAGGCGCAGGACTCGGTCTCTTTCGCGGTGCTCGTCGCCAGTCTGTTCGGGGCTGCCGTCCTGGTTTCCGCGGTCGGTTCCGGGCTGACTCTGCGCCGGTTCCTGAAGGTTTGACCGGATCGGCCCCTCCGGGCGGAGGGGCGGTTCTGCCCTGAGCCAGGCCACGAAGAAGGTGCTGCGGGGCTACCTCGTCCTGCTGCTGGTGGTCGCCGGGCTGTTCGCCGGGATCTGGATCGGCGGGCACCCCGAGAACCTGCCCGCCACGGTTCGCAGTACGTTCGATCTGACGCCGTCCGGCTCGGTCACCGACGAGGCGGCCGCCCTGATCCGGAAAAAGTACTTTCGGGAGACGGACCCGGACCAGGTCGAGGATGCATCGATCCGGGGAATGGTCAAGCGGCTCCGGGAGGAGTACCACGACCGTTTCACCCACTACTTCGACGCGAAACAGAATCGGAAGCTCACCGAGTCGCTGGAAAGCCGGTTCAGCGGGGTGGGGATGAGCGTCGGCTCCGACACCAAGCATGGGCTCGAGGTCATTCACGTGTTCCGTAACTCGCCGGCCCGCGAGGCCGGAATCAAGGCCGGGGACGTGGTGGTCAGCGTGAACGGCAAGTCGGTGATCGGTGAAAGCGTGAACCTGATCGTGGCCAAGGTGAAGGGTCCCGAGGGCACCGAGGTGACGCTCGGGGTCCGGGCCAGGGGCAAGGGCAAGCCGATCGAGCAGACCATGACCCGTCGGGAGATCAGGGTGCCGGTCACCTCGACCAGGATCCGTCGGGTCGATGGCCGCAAACTCGGATACGTCTATTTCTCGAACTTCAGCCGGGGGGCCGACCGGGCCCTCCGGAGGGCGGTGGACAAGGTCATCGACCGGGGCGCCGAGGGCGTGGTGCTCGATCTGCGGGCAAACGGCGGTGGGTTGCTGGACCAGGCGGTGCTGACCTCCAGCATCTTCCTGAAGGAGGGATCCACCGTGGTGGAAACCCGGTCCCGGACCGAGGGGCGGCACGTCTACCGGGCGGTCGGTGGCAACATCGACCCTCCACCGATGGTGGTCCTGGTCGATCGGGGAACGGCTTCGGCCGCCGAGATTCTCGCTGCCGCCCTGCAGAGCGTGAACCGGGTTCCGGTGGTCGGCACCCGCACCTTCGGCAAGGGCCTCTACCAGCAGGTGATCCCCCTCGACAACGGGGGTTCCCTCGATCTTTCGGTCGGCGAGTTCTTCACGGCCGACGGGGTTTCCCTCGCCGGCAAGGGGTTGGTCCCGGACGTGAGGGTCGGGCAGCCCCGGGATGCGGAGCGTGACCTTCAGCTTGACCGGGCGCTCCGGGTTCTGGCCGGGGAGGTCTCCCGGACCGACAGCGGCGACCGGGGCGGCTGATGGCCCGCCGGCGCGGTGGAGGTCGCTCCGGCCGGAGCTCCTCGAAGCCGACCGGGAGAACTCCAGGGCAGGGGGGTGGCAGCCGCTCCGGCAGCCGGCGCGGGGACGGTTCCCGGCGGACCGCCGGCCGGACTCCACCTGAACTCCGGCGGGTTGCCGTGGTGGAACGACGCGGCCGGTTCAACGTCGCCACACCGGTCTTCGAACGGGGTGAGCAGGTTCCGCTCGATCGGCGGGGCCGATTCGCCGACGGGCAGCTCGTCTGGGCCGGGATCGCCGCGGGCCGGGCGCGGGTCCTGCGTGAGCTGGGGCGGATCGACAACGCCCGCGACGTCTGCGAAGCGCTGGCCCTTCAGCGGCTGGGTCGGCGGGGCTTCTCCCGGGCAGTCGAGGAGGCGGCGATGGCCGCCACGAGCGGTGCGGCCGACCCGCCCGGCGGCCGTCTCGATCTGCGGGACCTCCCAACCTTCACGGTAGATCCCGCCACCGCCAGGGACTTCGATGACGCGGTCTCGGCGCGTCGCGACGGCGATGCGATTCGGCTCTGGATCCATATCGCCGACGTGGCCGCCTTCGTTCGTCCCGGGTCGGTGCTGGACCGGGAGGCCCTCGACCGGGCCAACAGCACCTACATCCCGACCTCGGTTGAGCCGATGCTTCCGGCAGCCCTGAGTGCCGGCGCCTGTTCCCTTTCGCCGGGCGACGACCGGCTGGCCGTGACATCGGAGATCGTGGTCGGGACGGATGGCGAAGTCCGTTCGGCCGCCTTCTTCCGGAGTCGGATCAGGTCCGACGTCCGGCTCGACTACGACCAGCTCGACCGGATCTTCGCCGGTCAGGAGAAACCGCCGGAACTCGTCGCGACGCCTCTCTCCCTCGCCCGAAAGGCTGCCGCTGAACTGGCCGGACGGCGCAGTTCCGGTCTCGAGGTGAGCTCCTCCGAACCCTCTTTCGGGTTCGACCGGGAGGGGAACGTCACCACCGCCGCGGCCGAACGCCAGACCGAGGCCCACCGCCTGATCGAGCAGCTGATGGTGCTGAACAACGAGCAGGTGGCCACGGTCCTCGAGGCCCGCCACACCCCGACTCTCTACCGCGTGCATGAACAGCCGGATCCGGACCGGATCGAGCGGCTGTTCGATCAGCTCGCCTCGCTGGGGGTGCCGCTGCCCCCGGTCGGCGGAGGGCTGGGGCCGACCGGGGCGGGGGAGCTTGCGGTCGAGGCCTCCCGTGCTGCGACCCGGGAGGCGGGCGTGAGGGGTCACGGAGCCCGGGCCTGGTCCTCGCTCATCCTGCGATCGCTGAAGCCGGCCCGCTACTGCGAGCAGAATCTCGGTCACGCCGGGCTCGGCAGCGAGGCCTACACCCACTTCACCTCACCGATCCGGCGCTACCCCGACCTGCTGGTGCATCGCGGGCTGCTGGCCGGGATCGGTGCCGGAGAGGAGGCCCCCGCTGCCGGGGAGGTGGCCGAGGCGGCGATCCACTGCTCCGAACGTGAACGTGAGGCAACCAGGCTCGAACGGGACGGTGACGATGTCTGTGCCGCCTTCCTGCTCGAACGCGAGCTGTTCGAGGGGGGTTACAGACGGGAGTTCGAGGGTGAGGTTTCCGGCCTCGTCGGAGCCGGGGCGTTCGTCGCGTTCGGGGGTGACCTCGGCGATGTGTACGAAGGTTTCCTCCCGGCCCGGAGACTGCGTGGCGAGCGGTTCGAGATCAACGAGCCGGAAACGGCCCTGATCGGTTCGCGTACAGGCAGGGCGGTGCGGATCGGGGATCCGGTGACCGTAACCGTCGACCGGGTGGATGCGGTCCGAGGTCGGGTCGATCTGGCTCCGGCGGCCGGCTGATCCCGGGTGGATCCGGATGCGGCGGGCTGCGAAGGGCTCCGGCTGGAAGTAGATTCCCGGCGATGGGCAAGAAGTCGAAAAAGCGGGCCCCCGCCTCCGGGGACGTCGCCACCAACCGGCGGGCGCGCCAGAAGTTCGAGCTGGTCGAGAAGATGGAGGCCGGCATCTCGCTGCTCGGCTCCGAGGTCAAGTCGCTGCGCGATGGCGAGGCCCAGATGAGCGATGCCTACGCGGTGGTGGAGGAGGGTCAGGTCTGGCTCAGGAACCTGCACATCCCGCCGTACGCCCCGGCGACGATCAACAATCACGAGCCGGAGAGGCCGCGGAAACTGCTGCTCCACCGGGCCGAGATCGAACGGTTGATCGGAACCACGCAGCAGAAGGGCCTGACCCTGATTCCCACCCGGATCTACTTCAAGGGGCCGCGGGCCAAGGTGGAACTCGCCCTGGCCCGCAACAAGGAAGGCCGCGACCGGCGGCGGGAGATCGCCGATCGGGACGTGAGACGGGATGTGGAACGGGAGTTCAAGGGGCGGTATCGTTCCTGATCCGGCCGCCATTCAGGATTCGCCGGGACACCGTTCAGGACCCGTTAACGATGACCGTGTAAGGATCGGGGATCAATGATCAAGTACCGTCGAGTCGTTTCACGCATCCTGCCCCTGATTCTCGCTGCGCTGCTGCTGCCCGCTCTCGCCTCTGCCGCAACCCCGACCGGGGCCGGCGGGGTGACCAGCACCGGCACGACGAGCTCGACGGTGCCGTCGACCGAAACGACCGACCCGGCCACCACGGCGCCGATCACCCTCGACCCCGATGAGGTCCAGGCGATGCAGGATGCGGCCGACGATCAGAACGGCAGCAGGAGCGTCTTCGAGAAGGCGGCCGACTTCGTCACCGACAACGCACCCTTCTTCATCATCGGGATCATCGTCCTGGCGGCGATCATCGCCGGGATCCTGATCGTCAAGGGCCGCTCCGGCAGCCGCCCGTCGACCGGGCCGAGCTCCGCGGAACGTCGCCGGAGCAAGCGTGCCGAAACCCAGCGTGCCCGACAGGAGGAGCGACTTCGGCGGCAGGCCCGCCGCAGCGGTGGCCGGAATCCCGCCCTCGGTCCGCCCGCCGCGGCCTACGCCGACCCCGCCCGGGCGGCGATCGAGGCGGAGAAGGCCGGTGCCGACCAGGATCGGGTGGCCGGTGCCGTGGCCCGCTCGCAGGGGGCGATCGCCGCTCCCTACAGCCCCAGCCAGACCGCTCCGGCCCCGGGGGTGCTCACGGCTCCCCCCGTGGCCGGCGGCGTGCCGGCAGCCCCGGTTGAAGCGCCCACGGCCAGCCTGCCGCTGCCGGAACCTCCGCTCTACGAACCGTCGCTCGAGGCACCGGGCGCGGACGCGACCGTGGGCCGCAACGCGGCGGCGTTCGTCGCTGCCACCGGTGCCGGGGCGATCGCCGGTCGGGCCGCTTCGCGGTCTGCCGAAGGCGGGTATCACGAGGACCTTCCGGGGGAGTTCCCGCCGGCATCCCGGGATGTGGCGGGCTCCCCGGCCCCCGTGGTCGATGATCGACTTCGGGCCACTCTCGATGACCTGAGAGGTCCGCGGCGGGGCGGTCATGCGGATCCGGATGCCGAACGGATGCGGACCGGTTACGAGGGCGGACCGGCCGCCCGACCGGAAGAGAGCGAGCTCTCGGTGGGTCTGGCCGCGGTCGAACGCCGACTCAGCGCCGAGCGCGAGGAGCGAGACCGGACCCTGAGGGACGCCGAGGATCGTCTGCGTCGGGTCGAACAGAAGGCGGAGGACGCCGAGCGCCGCGCGGCGTTCGCGGAGCGACTGACCCAGCTGAAGCTGGAAGAGTCGGAGCGCGAACAGCGGCTCCGGGACGTGGTCTCCGGCATCGAGCGGGCGGAACAGCGGGCCGAGGATGCGGAAAGCCGGGCCCGGGCCGCCGAGATTTCGGCGGCAGCAGCGCTGGACCGTCCCGACTCCCGGGAGCCAGCCCGGAGTCGCGTTGTGACCGAGATGCCTCGCCCCGATGAGTCGGTGTCCGTGCCGGAACCGGCCGAACCGGCGCGGCGCGAAGACCGGCCGACATCGCCACCGGTCCCGGAGCCGGTCGATGTGGATCGAGGCAGCCGGACGGATGCCGGCACCGTGAACCTGAACCAGGCCACCTTCGAGGAGCTCCGGGAGCTCGGACTCTCGGTCACCCAGGCGACCCGGATTCTCGCCTACCGGGAACGATTCGGCGGTTACGGCTCACTCGACGACCTGGGCAAGGTCCCCGGGTTCTCCCCGGAAAAGATCGAGAGCATGCGCTCCCGGTTTTCGGTCTGATCAGAGTTCGAAGAAGCGCCCCGAGGGGCCCAGGTTCACGATCTCGGTCGGGCCGACGGTCGAGGTCTGGCCCCAGGCTTCGTGGATGTGACCGCAGACCGCGAGCCGAGGTCTGCGCTCCTCGATCGCGGTGAGAATCGCCTTGCTGCCGAGATGCAGCCCGTCACCGGCCTGGTCGCAGTGTCCCCGGGGTGGTGAATGGACGATCAGCACGTCACCCTCCCGAATCCCGGTGAGCATGTCCGCGGCCGCTTCCTCGTCCAGGTCGAAACTCCACTCCCACGGAGTGACCGGAATCCCGGCGCCGAGGCCGAAAAAGCCAACTCCGTCGATCTCGGTCCGTTCCCCGTGGAGTACGGTTGCCGATGGCCATGCCGGTGCGGCCTCGCGCAGAGCCTCGATCGTTTCGTTGTTTCCCGGCACCAGCAGACTCGGCTTGCCGATCCCCGAGAGACCCTCAATCATCTCTTCGAGGCCCTGATGAATCGAGCCGAAGTCTCCCGCCCCGATCACGACGTCCGCATCGGCCGACATCTCCACCAGGGTGGCGGCTTGTTCGAGGTCACAGTGAATGTCGCTGAAGGCGAGGATGCGCATGGCGCAACTGTAGATGATTTCCGGGGCATCACCTCCGGCCTGAGCGAGTACACACGACCCGTTGACCCTGCCGGCCCGGAGCGGTAGAATGGCCGGGCTTCACTCCCGGGGACGACAGGCTTCGACGGAGTCTTTCGTGCGGGAGGTTGCAGGTCGAGGACGCCGATGGCCTCGTAAAAAATCGGCACAAACCAATACGTGCGGACCATGAGTTCGCCCTCGCTGCCTAGCTGATACCTAGGCGATGAGAGTCGGTCCACCCTCGGCCCGTGGGGTGGGGCACCGGCTTCAGAAACGGGCTTACCCAAAGGGAGCGCCTCGGCCCCGCGGGGACATTCAAGGGGCTCTGTCTCTCGCAGTGCCGGTCGGCGCGGACCCCGGGAGACGAGAACAAAGCGCCGGCTAAGCCTGTAGACGCCTTTCGACACGTGGCTGCGGACGCGGGTTCAATTCCCGCCGTCTCCATGAAAAGACCCGCCTTCCAGGCGGGTCTTTTTCGAGGACGGGTGGGGCCGGGTCAGTGAACCGGGGGCGGGGGCAGGGGCATCGAGTCGATGTAGCCCGAACCGCGAGTGGCCAGCTCCCGGACGAAACCCCTCTGGGTGTCGCTGCGGGTCCTGGCGGCCCGCCGCTGGATCCGGAAGGTCTTGCGCCAGGCCCGGCCGGCCTCGACGACCTGGGCCCTGGCCCGCGTCTTCGCCCTCGCGACTTTGGCGTTGAAGAGGTCGTTCACCGCCGAGATCCGGGCCGCGTAGCGATCGTTGACGTCGTCGATGTCGTCCTGGCGGGCGGCCGAAAGGTCGTTGATCCGACCCTGGATCTGTCTGATCTGACGGGTGAGCGTGGCTCGCCTGGTCGGGTTGGTCGTCTTGAGCAGCTTCCGCCGGAGCTTGCTTCGCTGGTTGACCAGTCGGTTGATGCCCGGTCCGTACCGATCCTGAACCTGCCCGATTTCAGCCGCCTGTCGGGCCTGGAGCCCGTTGATCCGGTCGTTCTGATCCGAACGCAGTGCCCGCACCTGCCGGTTGCGGGCGCGGCGGATCCGCTGGACCTGGCGACGCTCCCAGCGGTCGTCCTTCCGGGCCAGCCGGGTCAGGGTCTGGCGAAGCAGCAGATTCACCTTGGTGTAGGCGTTGGTGCGGCGGGTGGTCAATGTCTGCCGGTAGATCGACTTGCGGGCGGCAGGGGTGACCTTGTCGTGCCTTGCCTGAAGGAAGGAGACGTAGTTCTTCAACGACTTGTAGGCCGGGGTCTGCTTGATCCCCGGAATCGGTTTCTCGGCGGTGGCCGGTGAGGCACACAGGGCGATTCCGAAGGCGGACAGGGCGACGGCTGTGAGCATGCGGATCTTCATTGGCGGTGATTCAAGTAAACCCGGACGATCCGGGTCGGTTGCGGTGACGCTGGGCGCGATCCTGCGACAGCCGGATCGTCCTGGCCGCGCGGAGCTCGGGCTGACCGAGCCGCCGCGGGCGTCTTCTATGGTTTGGGTCATGAATGTCGACGTGACGACCCGTGGTTCCGTTCCTCCCGAGATGGTCTCGCTGGCCGAGGAAAAGATCGGTGAGCTGGAGGACGCGATTCAACGTCCACTCACTCACGCCCGGGTGGTCCTCCTCCAGGAGGAGAATCCGAGCATCACCCGCTCGGCCCGGGCTGAAGGCGAGGTTTCGCTGAACGGCAAGACGGTTCGAGGCCGGGTCGAGGCGGACAGCGTGTCACAGGCAGTCAGTGAACTGGTCGAACGGCTCCAGCACCAGTTGCGCCGCCACATCGACCGGCTCACCACCCGCAAGCGACAGCCCAGCGAGACCCCCGAGGGCATGTGGCGTCACGGCACCTGGGTGCCGCCTCGTCCGGGCCAGTCGGTCCGTCCCCCCGGTGAGCGGGAAGTGATCCGGCGCAAGGTGTTCGCGCTTGAACCGTTGAACCCCGGGGACGCCGCCTCGGTGATGAGCGAGCTCGACCACGACTTCTACCTTTTCCATGATTCGGAGACCGGAGCCGACTCGGTCGTATATCGCCGGGACGACGGTCAGCTGGCCGTGATCGCGCCACAGGATGCCCCGGAATCGGAAGCTGGACAGCCGGACGGGATCGTGCGTGAACGGAGCCACTTCTCGGAGGCGCTCGCCCTGCCCGACGCGGTCGGTCAGATGGACGAACTGAACCACCGGTTCATGTACTTCACCGACTCGGCCAGCGACCGCGGGGCGGTCCTCTACCTGCGCTACGACGGCAACTACGGCCTGATCGAGCCCGAGGCCTGACCAAGCCGGGGTCGGCAGCGGAACCGCCGGGATGGTCCCTCCCCCGGGCGCTACCGGGTGCTGTCCGGGGGCGAGGGGCGCAGATGATGTTCGTGCGCTTCCTGCTCGGCCCGGATCACGTGCATCACCGCGTTGATCAGGGCCAGATGGGTAAATGCCTGGGGGAAGTTCCCCAGGTGCCGGCCCGAGCGGGGATCGATCTCCTCGGCATAGAGCTGTAGCGAGGAGGCGAAGCCGAGCAGGCGCTCACAGAGCTGACGGGCCTGGTCGAGTTCACCGATCTCGACCAGCGCGGAGACCAGCCAGAAGGAGCAGATCGTGAAGCTGCCTTCCTCGCCGTTCAGTCCGTCGTCGGTCTGGTCGGTGCGGTAGCGCAGGACCAGTCCATCGACCGAGAGCTCGTCGCCGATCGCCAGCACCGTGTCCCTGATCCGGGGGTCTGTCGCCGGCAGGAAACGGACCAGCGGCATCAGCAGGCAGGAGGCATCGAGTGCGTCGGTGTCGTAGTGCTGGGTGAACACCCCCCGTTCGTCGAGTGCGTTCTCACAGATGTCGGCGTGGATCTCGTCGGCGGCCAGCTGCCACTCTTCGGCCAGGCCGTGTTCATCCCGGAGCCTGGCCAGACGGGCGCCGCGATCCGCGGCCACCCAGCACATCAATTTCGAGGAGGTGAAGTGGCGCGGCTCCCCCCGGACCTCCCAGATCCCGTGATCCGTCTTCCGCCAGTTCTCGAGCGCCGAATGGACCTGGCGCTTCAGTACCGGCCAGATCTCCTCCGGCATCCCGTCTCGCGATTTTGTGTGGAGGTAGAACGAGTCCAGGACCGTCCCCCAGACGTCGTGCTGGCGCTGACCGTAAGCCCCGTTTCCGATCCGGACCGGTGAGGCTCCCTCGTAACCGTGGAGGTGATCGAGGATCTCCTCGTCCAGCTGTCTGGTGCCATCGACCCCGTACATGACCTGGAGTTCGTCGCTCTCGGCGGCAACGTCGGCGATGAAGTAGAAGAAGTCGTTTGCTTCCCAGTCGAATCCGAGGGTGTAGAGACCCCAGAGGGTGAAGGTGGAGTCCCGGATCCAGGAGTAGCGGTAGTCCCAGTTGCGTTCCCCGCCGGGAGTTTCCGGGAGGGAGGTGGTTGCGGCGGCGATCAGGGCGCCGGTCGGTGCGTAGGTCAGCCCCTTCAGGGTGAGTGCCGAGCGCTCGAGATAGCTTCGCCAGGGGTGGTCGGGGAAGTTTCCGCGGGCGAGCCAGTTCTGCCAGTGGTGAGCGGTCCAGACCAGTCGGTCGTAGCCCTCGTCGTAGTCGGCCGGCCCCGGATTGTCGCTCCAGGAAAGCGCGACGTAGCGTGTGTCACCCTGCCGGAGCAGGGTCCGGGCGGTGGCCCGGGGACCCTCGAAGCCGAGGTTCAGGTCGGTCTTCAGCTTCAGTTCGAGATCGACTCCGTCGGCGGTCGCCATTCCCTCGTGATAGGCGTCACCGGTGTACTCCCACCGGGCCGGGCGGCGGCCGTAGTCGAACACCGGGGTGCAGTCCAGCGTGAGCTGGACTTCGCCGTAGACGCAGCGAACCATCCTGAGCAGCACATGCTCGGCGTCGTAGTCGGTCGGTGCCCGGCGGTGGGTGTTCGACCGGTCCTGCCGGTGGCGCCAGGGACCGATCAGGAGAACGTCGCGGACGATGATCCAGCCGTCACCGGTACCCCAGCTGGTCTCGAGAATGTTGGTGCCGGGCAGGTAGTGACGGGCGGCCGGCACATTGATCTCGGCGGGGCCGAGCCGGAACTTGCCGGCGCTGCGGTCGAGGATCGAGCCAAAAACTGAGGGTGAGTCGAAGCGGGGCAGGCAGAGCCACTCGATGTTCCCGCTGGGGGCGACCAGGGCGGCCACCTCGCCGTCGGAGAGAAAACCGTAGTCGGCGATCGGCGGGTAGGGAGAAACCCCATGGGTGGGCCCGGAGCCGGGCTGGGTCTCCCAGACCGGACCGAACTGGCCGCTGCCGGGGATCGGTTCGAAGGTTCCGTTGCTCACCGCCCCGGATGCTGACAGAACAACTCCCCGGCTGGATGCGACACTTGAGGCTGAATGTCGGTAGTCATCGCAACCTCGATCGGGATCCACGTGGCCGGAGAGCCACTGTTTTCCGATGTCTCCTTCCGGCTCGGCCGGGGTGACCGGATGACGCTGTCCGGGCGAAACGGGGCCGGCAAGTCAACCCTGCTCAGGATTCTTGCCGGCGAGGCCGACAACGACTCCGGTTCGATCAAGCTCACCAAGGGCGCAAGGGTTGCCCTTCACGATCAGCGGCCGCCCCGAGACCGGAACCTGGAGCTCGGCGAGTACGTCTTCTCCGGCCGGGCCGACGTGATCGAGACCGAGCGGGAACTGGAACGGCTGGAGCAGCTGATGTCGGAGGGCGATCACGGCGAGGCGACGATGGCGGAGTACGCCTCGGCCCAGCAGCGGCTCGATCTGGCCGGCGGATACCGGTGGCGCGACGAGGTGAGAACCGTGCTTCGAGGCCTCGGCTTCCCGGACGAGCAGCTTTCGCGGCCACTCACGAGTTTCTCCGGCGGTGAACTGACCCGGGCGTCACTGGCCCGGGCGCTCGCCGCGGGGGGCGACCTGTTGCTCCTGGACGAGCCCACCAACCACCTCGACATCCCCACCCTGGAGTGGCTTGAGGGATATCTGGTTGATCTCGACGTGGCCGTGGTCCTGGTCGCCCACGACCGCTGGTTCCTCGAGTCGGTCGGTACCTCGGTCCTCGAGCTGGAGGCCGGCCGGGCCCGCTTCTTCGCCGGTCCATGGCACGCCTGGCGCAAGGAGCAGGCGGCCCGCGAGGTGGCGCTCGGCAAGCAGATCGAGAAGCAGGAAGCCGAGATTGCCCGCATGGAACGCTTCGTCGAACGCTTCCGCTACAAGGCGACCAAGGCGAGGCAGGCCCAGTCCCGGCTCAAGCAGATCGAGAAGGTCAAGGCGAAGGCGGTCTCCCGGGACCCGAGCGACGATCGCCGCATGGAGTTCTCCTTCCTCAACCCGGAGCGGGCCAGTCGGGTGGTACTCAGGCTGGTCAACGGAAGGATCGAGGTGCCCGGAAGAGTTCTGCTCGAACACGCGGACTTTCTGGTCGAACGGGATGAACATGTGGTGCTGATCGGGCCGAACGGAGCCGGCAAGACCACCCTGATGGCCACCCTGGCCGGAGAACGCAAGCCGGCCTCCGGCTCGGTCCGTCTCGGGCACAACGCCAGAGTCGGGTACCTGTCGCAGCACGCCGAGAGCGCGTCCGGAGACGGGACGGTGCTGGAGGCGGCGGCCCGGGAGACCGGTCTCACCGGCCAGAAGGTCCGGGACCTGCTCGGACAGTTCCTGTTCTCGGGGGATGAGGTCAACAAGAAGCTGACCGACATCTCGGGCGGGGAGCAGCGACGGCTTTCACTGGCGATCCTGGTCGCATCGGGGGCCAACCTGCTGCTGCTGGACGAGCCGACCAACCATCTCGACATCGAAAGCCGCGAGGCTCTGGAGGACGCCCTGCGAGCCTTCCCCGGGGCGCTGATCCTGATCTCGCACGACCGGGCACTGCTTGAGGCGGTCGGGGACCGCACTCTGCTCTGCGAGGACGGAAAGCTGAGCAATCACATGTTCGGCTGGGCCGAGTTCCAGAAGCGCCGCGACGAGGAAGATCAACGAGAGCTCGAAACCTCCCGGCCGCAGCGCTCCGCCTCGGCCAACGCCAGGCGGGGAGGCTCACCGGGGAAGGAAGCGGCCCGGGCCAGACGCCGGGTGGCCGGGCTCGAAGCAAAGATTGAGCGGGCCGAGCGAAATCTGGCCGAGCTCGAGGACGAACTTGCCGATCCGGCCCGCTGGTCAACCCCGGAAAAGAGCGAAACGGCCAACCGACTTCACCGGGAGGCCAGGGATCGGGTCGCCGAGCTCTACGAACAGTGGGAAGAGGCCGATCTCGCCGCCGCGGCGGCGGGTGGGTGAGAGGCCCCGGGGCCAACCGGGCGGAACGCCCCGGCTGCCGGCTCGACTGGTCGGCAGGCGACGGCGGTGATAGTTTCGAACTGCCTTGAGTCTTGGGGAAAGTTGGCCGGGCGACATCAGGGGAAAGCAGGCGGTGGAGAGAAACTCAGACGAGGGTCGGATCGCGGAGGAGGCGCGGGTCAGGGATCAGTTCGGCCGGGCCCTGCTTGAACGTGCCGCCGCGTCTCCCCCGGTCGCCGACCGCCGTACCGACGAGCTCCGGGCGTTCGAGTCGGAGGATGGCTATCTGAAGATCTGGCGCCGGGTGATCAGGCACGGGTCCGTGGTCGGGGTCACGATCGGCCTGATCGCCACCCTGATCGCCCTGCTGGAGCAGCTCTCCGGTCGAGCCCTGGTGACCAGCGAAACCCTGGCCGGTGTTCATCCGACCGCGCTGCTCACCCTGGTCCTGTTGCTGCTGCTCGGCACGGCGATCGTCAGCCTGATCGAGACGCCGGTTTCGCCGTGGCGTCGTCGGCTGGCCGACCTCCTGGCCGGGCTGGTCTGCCTGCTGGCGCTGGCCGGTTTCGCCGCGATCCTCCTGCTCGGCGATCCGGTTGCATGGCGCGATACCGGTTTCTTTCGGGATCCGTCGATGGCGGCCCTGCTGCTTTCGGCCCTGGTGGGGGTGGGTCTGCTGGCGGTCGATCGCAGCCCCCCGGGGTCGAGCGTGGAGTTCTGGCTGGTCCTGACAATCGGGCTGGTGGCGGAGGTCGGGTTCCTCAGCCGCGGGTATCGGGTTCCCGAGGTCTCCGAGACGATATCCCTCGACCTCTCCCTGATCGGCCTGTTCGGGGGAGCGATGCTGATCTTCGCCTACCTTGCGCTCAGGCCCCGTCGAGGACTGGCCGGGTTCCTCGGCGCGACCGGGGCAGGACCGGCGATGGCCCGGCTGCTCGCCCCGGTGGTTCTGGCGATCCCCTTCGTGCTGACGATGGGTCGGGAACTGGCCGGGCTGGCCCTGTCCGAACCGTCGGAGCTGATCTGGCTGATCGACGAGATCATCGTGGTCACCTCACTGTTCCTGATCGTCACCTACGCCTCCCGCCGGCTCCAGGTCTACTTTGAAGACTGGCGCGAGGCGGCCGACGAACTCAGTGAGCAGGCAGGGGTGCTGTCCGCGATGGCCGAGGGGGTCGCCCTGCTGAAGCTCGAGGACGAACGGATCGTTTTCACCAATCCGCAGTTCGACCGCATGCACGGCTACCCCCCGGGCGCGATGCTCGGCGAATCGATCCACATCATCCGTCCGCCGGACTCCACCGCCGAAGAGGTTCAGGACTGGCGTCGGGTTGGCCGGGAGCTGCTCGAAGACGGCCGGACCGAGTTTGAAACCCGGTCGCTGCGCCGGGACGGAACGATCATCTGGTGCCGGTCGACCTCGATCCTGACCAACGACCCCCGGCACGGTCCGGTGATGATAATCGTCAGGAGCGACATCACCACCGAGCGCGAGGCGAAGGAAGCCGGTGCGGTGGCCGAAGCCAGGTTCCGCCAGGTGTTCGAGCAGAGCCCGATCGGCCTCGCCCTGGTCCGGCCCGACGGTGGTTTCGAACGGGTCAACCGAACCTTCGAGGAGATCACCGGCTACCCGGCCGCCGAACTCGAGGGCATGACCTTCGGCGAGATCACCCACCCCGACGACCTGGCCGAGGACGTGAGACAGGTAGCCGCCACATTCAGGGGCGAGATCGACGGTTATCAGCTCGAGAAGCGCTACATCCGCAAGGACGGTGCGACGGTGCGGGTTGACCTGAGCGTGGTGATGCTGCGCGACGAGTCCGAGGACCGGAACGTGGCGCTGGGCATGGTCCAGGACGTGACCGAGCGGCACGAACTGAGCCGCAAGCTGCGCTTTCTGGCCGACCACGATCCGCTGACCGGGCTCTTCAACCGTCGGCGCTTCTCGCAGGAACTCGCCGGGGCGGTGGCTGCCGCGGACGGCGAGACCGGGCGTGGAATCGCGGTGATGGTCATCGACATCGACAACTTCAAGTACATCAACGACCGGTACGGCCACACGGTTGGTGACCGGGTGATCGTCCAGACCGGGGAGGTGCTGCGGGCCAGGATGCGGATTGGTGACGTGATCGCCCGGCAGGGGGGCGACGAGTTCGTACTACTGCTGACCGACATCGAGCTCGGTGCCGTCCCGGGGCTGGCCGAGGATCTGGTGAGGGAGATCTCCTCGAAATCCCGGACCGAGGGTCCGGGATTTCTGCCGGAGGTGACGGTCAGCATCGGTGTGGCGGTGAGCATCGTTCTCGGCAGCGAGGATCCGGAACGGCTGATCGGCGCCGCGGACCTCGCGATGTACGAGGCCAAGGATGCCGGGCGGAACGGCTTCCGGATCTTTGAACCGGGGGAGCGTTCCGGGTTCTCCCGTGGCGTGAACTGGTTCAACCGCATCAGGGAGGCGCTGGATCGGGATGAGTTCACGCTCTACTGCCAGCCCCTGGTGAGTCTCAAGGGCGACCCGACTCCGCAGTTCGAACTGCTGCTTCGGCTGCCCGCCCCAGACCGGGAGCCGGTTTCACCGAATGCCTTCATGCCGGTCGCCGAACGGCACAACCTGGTGGGCGAGATCGACCGCTGGGTGGCCCGGCAGGCGATCTCGATGTTGAGGGAGTGTGGCCCTTCCTGCCCGACCAGGCTCTTCGTCAACCTGTCGGGGCAGTCGGTCGGCGACATGGAGCTGGTGGCGATGATCGAGGACGAACTTCACCGCGCGGGAGTCGACCCCGGGCGGCTCGTTTTCGAGATCACCGAAACCAGCGCGATCGCCGATATCGACCGGGCCCGGCGCTTCACCTCGGAGATGTCCCGGGTCGGCTGCCAGATGGCGCTCGACGATTTCGGGGCGGGGTTCGCCTCGTTCTACTACCTCAAACATGTGGCCGCCGACTACATCAAGATCGACGGAGAGTTCATCCGCAACCTGGTCGACGATCCGACCAGCCAGCACCTGGTCCGGGCCCTCACGGACCTCGGGCGAGGCCTCGGCAAGCGGGTGGTGGCCGAGCATCTGGAAGACCAGGCGGCGATCGAACTGCTGGTCGGGTACGGGGTGGACTACGTGCAGGGCTTTCACTTCGGGCATCCCGGTCCGGCCACAATCGAGACGCTCACCGCGGCCAGAGAGCTCGGTCCTGCCGGCTGATGCCGATGCGGCTGGCGGTCAGCCTCGGCGGGCCCGCCAGGCAACCAGCTTGCGGCCGAAGGCCGGGGTCGCACTGGAGGCGAGGTGCTCGGCCTCGGCCTGGGCTTCGGCCGGGTCCAGCCCGAGCACGTCGTGGGTGAGATCCCGGGCCGCGGTTCTCCGGGAAGTGAGGACCAGGGCGGCGCTGGTGCCCTGCGGGGTGAGGCTCAGGTCCTCGGCCGAGATCAGACCCATTTCACGGATCCGGCGCACCATCTGCAGGGCGGACGGCTGCGAGACCTTGAGCTCCCGGGCGAGCTCCGCCTGGGTCGGTGGCCGGCCCTCATGATTCAGGTCGAACAGGGCCAGCACGTAGCGAGCGACCCCCTCGCTCATCTCCACGCAGGGGGCCTCCGGAAGCGGCAGCGAACCCTCGCTCGGCGCTTCGGAACTGCCAGCCGGGCCGTCGTCCGTGGTTCTGTCGGTCGATTCCGCGTTCAAGTGTGATTCGGATTCTACCGCCGACCCGGCATCACCGGGGCCGCTTCAACTACGCTGGCCTGCGTCCCTCGTCCGATCGGAGAGAACCTTGATCAGAAAATCGCTTGCTTTCCTGCTTTTCGCCATGCTCGCGCTGGGCCTTGCCACGGGTTGTGGTTCGGAGTCATCCAGCGACAAGAGCGGGGGTGCAACCGGGGAAAGCACGGCCGCCAAGGACTGCAGTCCGGAGGGCCTGGACACGCTCAAGTCCGGGGTCCTGACGATCGCCACCGACAGCCCGGCCTATCCGCCCTACTTCGAAGACGACGATCCCAGCAACGGTCGTGGTTTCGAGAGCGCGGTGGCCTACGCGATCGCCGGGGAGCTTGGCTTCACCGATTCCCAGGTGGAGTGGGTCAAGGTTCCGTTCAACGCTTCGTACGCGCCGGGTGAAAAGAAGTTCGATTTTGACGTGAACCAGATCTCGATCACCGCGGCCCGGGAGAAGGTGGTCACCTTCTCGGTTCCGTACTACACCGCCAACCAGGCGATCCTGGTTGCCAAGGACTCGGACCTGAAGGACATCACCAGCCTCGACCAGCTCTCCGACGCCAGGATCGGGGTACAGATCGGGACCACCAGCCTGGAAGCGGTCAAGGAGTCGATCGACCCGGCGACCGACCCCAAGGTGTTCGACAACTCGAACGACGTGGTCACCGCCCTCAAGCAGGGTCAGGTTGACGCGGTTGTTCTCGATCTGCCGACCGCGATCTACCTGCGCGATGCCGAGCTGCCGGGTTCCCGGGTGCTGGGTCAGTTCGAGGCTGAAGGAGGCGATCAGTGGGGCGCTCTGATGGCCAAGGACTCGCCGCTCGCCACCTGCGTGAACAAGGCGATCGAGTCGCTCGAGTCGAGCGGGCGTCTGGAGGAGATCACCAACAAGTGGATGAGCGAGTCAGCCGCCGCGCCGATGCTGGACTGAGCCCGCCGGACCCCCCGGTTGCGGGTTCCCCTTCCGGGGGTGATCGTCGCCACGCACGGGCACGGGCGCGCCACGTCCGTGCCCGCCGTGGCCAGGCGATCGCGGTGGTCTCCTCGATCGTCGTCCTCGGCGGTCTGCTCACGGCGATCCTGACCAGCTCCGGCTGGCCGGACGTCCGTGAGACCTTCTTTTCGGCCGAGTCCTTCCGCACCAACTTTCCGGACATCCTGCGCGGGTTCTGGCTCGACGTGAAGATGTTCATGGCGGTAGAGGTGATCGTGCTCGTCCTTGGCCTCCTGATCGCCGTCGTCCGCACCAGCCGAAACCCGGCGCTTTTCCCGATCCGCCTGCTGGCCGCCGCCTACTGCGACTTCTTTCGTGGCGTTCCGGTGATCCTGCTGGTCTACCTGGTCGGTTTCGGACTGCCGGCACTTGAGCTCTCGGGGGTGCCGTCCAACCCGATCATCCTCGCCTGCCTCGCCCTCTCCCTCGCCTACAGCTCCTACGTGGCCGAGGTCTACCGGGCCGGGATCAAGTCGATCCACCCGAGCCAGATCGATTCCGCCCTGGCGATCGGCCTGACCCGGATTCAGGCCCTGCGACACGTGGTTCTGCCGCAGGCCATCCGTCGGGTCCGGCCACCCCTCCTGAATGACTTCATTTCGCTGCAGAAGGATGTCGCCCTGGTTTCGGTGCTGGGCATCGCCGAAGCCTTCCGGATCGCCCAGATCGAGTCGCTGGCCTCGTTCAACTACACCCCCCTGCTTGCCGCGGCCTCGCTCTACCTGCTGGTGACGATCCCGATGGCCCGTCTGCTGGATCACATCACCGACCGGGAGGAGATCAACGCATGAGCGACGTCGTCCTCGATGTGGCCGGGGTGACCAAGTCGTTCGGGGAGCGCCGGGTGCTCCGGGGCATCGACCTGACGGTCCGGGAGCATGAGGCGATCGCCCTGATCGGCGCTTCCGGTTCCGGCAAGTCGACCCTGCTGCGATGCATCGACCTGTTGGTCGAGATCGACGACGGCGACATCTTCCTCGACGGAGAGGTGATTACCGACCCGTCAGTGGATCCGGTCGCGGTTCGGCGCAAGCTCGGCTTCGTCTTTCAGCAGTTCAACCTGTTTCCCCACATGACCGTCCTCGACAACGTGGTCCTCGGCGCGGTCCGGGCGCACGGCCTGCCCCGCAAGGAGGCCGAGGAGCGGGGGCGGGAGCTACTCGAACGGTTCGGGCTCGGCGGGCGCGAGGGTGACCGGCCGGACCGGCTCTCCGGCGGACAGCAGCAGCGGGTGGCGCTCACCAGGGCCTTCGCCGGTCGGCCCCGGGTGCTCCTGCTGGACGAGGTGACCAGTGCCCTCGACCCGGAACTGGTCGGCGACGTGCTCGAAACGGTGCGGGAACTGAAGGCCGAGGGGATGACCATGGTGCTGGCCACCCACGAGATGAGCTTTGCCCGCGAGGTCGCCGACCAGGTCGCCTTTCTCCACGAGGGCCGGATCGTCGAGCTCGGTGACCCGAAGCGGGTGCTCACGGAACCTGACCAACCGGAGACCCGACAGTTCCTCCGGCGCCTGCTGGCCGCCGGCCGAGCCTGAGCCCCAAGAACCGGGAATCCAGCCCCCAAACCCACACTCACGCACCAACGCACCCCCCTCAAGCGCTTCTGGAGCCGATAGTGGCGCTATATGGCCACAATCGGCTCCAGAACGGTTCCGGGGCCGGGTGCAGGGGTTGGTCAGCCGCGCTTGGCTCGGCTGATGCAGCGGACCCGCTTCTTCCTGTTCTTCTTGAACTTCTTCTTGCACTTCCTGATCGTCGGCCCTGCGTTGTACTTCTTGATCTTGACTCTGGTCAGCGGGGACCAGTTTCCGGCCCTGTCGCGAGTACGGATCGCGATCCAGGCGGTCTTCTTCTTGCCGAGCTTCACGGTCAGCCGCTGGGTCCTGCCCGGGGCGGCGATCCCGGCCTTGAGCCGTTTCGCCTTGCCGAGACCGGCGACCGTGACCGCCTTCTTCGAGCGGTAGATCTGCAGGGTCCTGACCTTGCCGTTCGAGACGCCGTTGTCTCCGGCTGCCTTCCAGGTGAGGACGGCCTTGCTGCCGGTCCGCCTGATCTTCACGGCGGCCCCGGCCGGAGGACGGGTGTCGTTTCCGAAGCGGCCCGAGTTGTGTTCGTCGTGGCGGTACTTCCACCACTGGTCGTTGCGTTCGGCCTTGCCGCCGACCTTCCAGAGGAAGAGCTGCCCTTCCCGGGTGCCATAGGCCAGATACTGGCTGCCGTTCGCTTTCGGATCACCGACGGCACCGCCGAATCCGGTCCACTGGCCGGTCCACTTCGGGAATCCGGGAGCTTCCTTGCCGTCCGGTCCGCGGGCATGGATCCAGTACGAGTCGTTCGAGGAGATCATCGAACGGCTCTTGCCGCTGCCGAGTCCGGTGATCAGCGGGGAGGAGTAGAAGGCGAAACCGTCCTGGTCGGTCGGGAAGTCCGGCAGCTGTGCGCCGCTCACCGGATCCCAGACCGAGTCGTATACGTGGGCGAGCAGCGCGGTGCCGTCGGCGTCGAATGCCTGCATCAGGCTGGTGCCGCCGGCCACCGACTGCGCGTAGTTCAACTTGCCGTTGCCGGTCATGTCGCCAAAGGCGGACTGGCCGGAGAGGCCGATCACCATGCCGTCCGGCAGGTAGTAGGGCGGGATCCCCTTGCAGGTGGTCGTCTTGCATGATCCGGACAGGTTCTTGAAGATGCTGCCGTCCGCGTTGATGATCTGGGGGAACCCGCCGGCGGCGGTGAAGGCGATCCGCTGCGTCCCGGAGCCGTCGACATCGGCGATCGTGGCGCCGTTGCCGCCCTCCTGGACGAAGTCGATCGACTCCTGGTAGCAGCCGGCCATACCGCCCGACTTCACCGGCCACCCGGGCATGAATGCCCCGCCGGCATGGTCGTTGCCGTCGGACTGGATCCCGTACAGGAATACCGCCCCGGTCTTCTTGTCACACTCGAAGCTCGGCAGGAAGACCTGGTCGGTGCCGGTCCCGAGCACGTCGCCGACCGCCGGAGGCTGGATCAGCTTCGGATCGCGGACGTACTTGCCGGCCTCGATCGCGTTGGCCTGGGATGCCGGCAGTTTCACTTCCACCGGCCAGCCCGGGACCGCCTGGCCGTTGGGCTGCCAGGCGTAGAGATGACCGTCGAACGATGTGGTGAGAATCGAGAGTTTGCCGTTTCCGGTGAGGTTGGCCAGCACCGGCGCGGACCAGTTGCCGCGAATCGGCAAACGGCTGCCCGGTCCCTCCGGCTGACCCGGCGACTGGGCCGACGGGGTCGGTGAGGGCAGGGAGTTGTACTGCGGGTCGGGCTTGGCCGGGAAGCCGGAGCGGAGCTTGCCGGTGGTGGCACTCCAGGCGTAGGTCCAGCCGGAGAATGTGGTTGCCACGATCGACTGGTCGCCCCGGCCTTCGAGGTCCCCGATCGCGATGCCGCTGATCGGGTCCCGGGTTTCGCGCAGGGCTCGGACGGACCTGTAGGCCTCACTGGGGAAGCCCTGCGGCAGGTTCGAGTCGACGTAGCGGAGCTGGCGGGTCTTCAGGGGGAAGTTCTTCGCCTGCTTGCCGTCCGGGCCGATCGCGTTGACCACTCCGTCGTAGGTGCCGAAGACCAGGTCAAGCCGGCCGCGGCCCTGGAGGTCGGCGAAGGTCGGGGCGGCGCTCATTTCGGTCCCGATCGACTTCGGGTAGCCCGGGGCCAGGCCCCGGTCGGTGCGGGCGCCGAACGAACGCCGGTCCTCGCCCTTGAGCCCGTTGCCGTCCCGGGCGCGGAGGCGGACCGAGACTGTGTACTGCTCCGGTCCCTTCGGCGGCAGGGTCACGCCGGGCGTCTTCTTCGCGTAGGCGGCCAGAGCCTTGGTGCTGATCGTCCCCAGCACCCCGGACTTGCCGCTCTTGCCGGTCGAGATGGTCTTGAAATCGGAGTCCTTGGGGTCGGCCCCGAAGGCCCACTCCAGGGTCCAGGCCACGCCCTGCGATCCCCAGGCGGACGGCTGGACGGAGCCCTTCACCTGAACGCTCTTCTGGCGGCTCGGATCGACGTACCGGTACCAGCCGGGGGAGGTCAGTCGGGCGGTCGGCGGCACCTTGCCGTCCATGACCAGCTTGGTTGCCTTGCCGATGTTCGGGCGCCCGTAGCCGTACTGGGTGGACCAGTTCGTGTGGGTCGCGTCGGTCTTCGAGTCCGGGTTGCCGGGCCACTGTTTCGGGATCTGCGGGTAGTCGGTTTCCGGAACGATCGGGCTCATCGTGTTGATCAGCACCTGCTTGACCTCGTTCACCGTCAGTTCGCGCGGATACAGGCTCTGATCGACCGCGTTTCTCGCGGCCGACTGGACCATTGCCAGGAAGGCGGCCTGGAACGGGGTCGCGCCCGAAGTCGTGGCGCTGTTGCCGGAGAAGATCGAGTGCGTGCCGTAGCTGGTCACCGTTCCGCGACCGCGGTAGGTCTGCACCTTGCCGCTGCCGTCCTTGGCCCGGACCAGCCCGTTGCCGGGGAAGACATCATCAAACAGGTGCCCGTCGGTGTGGTCCATCGAGTCGAAGTCGTTCGAGTCCATCGACATCAGGACGTTCTTCTTCACCGCGTACGCAACCGCTTCCCGGAGCGCACTCGAGTAGGCGTAGGAGACGACCACCGAGGAGACCGCGTCGGCCCCGATGTCCACCGCGTAGGTGATCGCGGGGGCGAGGCCGTCGGCCTTGCCGATCGATTCCGCGCCGGACTTGATCGGGATCACCCGGCACTGGGGGCAGCCGCCCATGCCGCTGAAGTTGTTGTTCATCTGGCCGGCGATGTCGGACATCAGGCCGGAGGCATGGTCGTAGTCGAGGTTGTCGGTCTGGGGGTCGTTGGTGTTGTGGTAGGCGTTCCAGCCGGAAACGTCGTTGGGGTAGCCGTTGCCGTCATTGTCGAAGCGCCCGTCGTTGGGGCAGTTCGCCACCCGGCCGTCGGTGATCCTGCACTTGCCGAAGACAGCGACCAGGTCATCGGGGGAGAGGTAGGCGGTCTTCGGGCCGTTGATGTTCACCTTGTGGATGTACTCGTGCTGGCCGCCGTTGATGCAGGTGCGGGTGGTTCCCTCGGCGAACTTGACGCTGTCATCCGGGTTGCCGGCACAGTCCGGGTTGACGCGCGGGTCGTCCTGGTAGTCACGAATGTCGAAACGGCCGTTGCCGTCGTAGTCGTGTCGACCGAGGTCGCTGCCGTCGCGCTTCTGCGGATAGGGGAGCTCACCCTTGTTCAGGTAGACGTTGTTGAGCGCGTCCCGGATCGAGTTCGAGCTGTAGTTGACTCCGCCCTCGATGTAGGCGACCAGGACGTCGTCCCGGCCGACGTTGCCCTGGGCCCAGGCGCCGGTGGTGTTGATGCCGGCAGCCCCCTCGGGGTCGACCGCGTCGGGTGTGTTGCACGGCAACCCGCCGGCAGGACGGTCGGTGTTGTAGTCGGCCGGGTTGGAAGGGGTGCCCCCGGTGTCGAGGCACTTGCCGGGCATCCTGCCCCAGAGTTCCCAGCCGCCGTCGCCGACGTAGTTGGGTCCGACCGAGCCCCACTCGTTCGGCCAGTTGGGGTCGCCGGGCTGAAGGATCGGTCCGGTCGGGAGGTTCGGGGCCGGGTCGGCGGCCGCGGATGCGGTCTGAATGCCGACAGGGGCCAGCAGGCAGGCCAGCAATGCAATGACTCTTCTAACGCTCAAGGTACTTCCTCCCTATACATGACTTTCACCCACAACACACCCCGCGGGCTCCCGTTGCAGAATGTATCGCGAATTCGTTGCGAGGGACGAATCAGCCGCCGGGGGGATCCGGCGCTTCCGCCTCGGGCGTCGACTCCCCAATCGCGGGAGGCGACGGGTTTTCGAATGTCTCCACCGGTTCGTAGAGCACCTCGGTCCGGCCCAGCCGGTCGTGGAAGCCGCGACGATCTCGGCTCAGAAGGACGCCGAGGAAGCCGAGGCAGAACGGGAGCACGCACAGCCAGAAGCCGACCAGCCGGCGGAAGGCAGGGCGACCTCCGAGGCCGTTCCCGGGCTTGATCTCGATGTTGAGGAAACGCATCCCCGGGGTCTGGCCGGAGAGCGCCCAGAAGGTGAACAGATAGACCGAGGCGAGCCCGAACCAGGTGGTCGCTCCGACCACGGCCGTCGAACGGCTGTCCGGATCGATGTTGAGTCCGAGGAAGGAGGTGAGAATGCCGAAGATCGCGGTGGCGCTGACCAGCCCGATGTTCACGATCAGGGCGTCGATCGCGAGGGCCAGGGCCCGGGTCACCACGCCTACCCGATCGGTCGGGTCGGTCCGGGGCTTGCGGAATGTGAGCCGCCAGGCCACCCGTTCCACCAGGGAGTCGACCAGGCGGCTGACCGAGGCCACCCCGCCGCCGATCTGATCGACCAGGCCGATCCCGTGGGCGGCGATCGCATTGCGGATCTCGGGCGAGCCGGCGATGTGTTCGATCAGCTTCTGGGTCTCCTCGCTGTCGAGGACCCGGGCCCAGACCCGGTCGGTCAGGTCCGAGTCGACCACGTCGAGAATCGCCTGTTCGACCGCCGGACTCCGCAGTGCCTGTTCGACCGCCTGTTCGACCACCGGACCGTTGAGGATGCGGCCGACCGCGCGTTCGGTCGCCTCGCTTTCGACTGCCCTGACGATCGCCTCCTCGATCGCGGTCTCCAGCGTCTGGCCGAGGCCGGTCGCCGAAGCCACGCGCTGCGCCCTTCCGGCCCCACCGGCGACCAGCCGTCCGGCCAGGGACCGGTCGGTCCCGGAGTCGGGAGACTCGATGGTTTCGGACTCGGCATCCTCCGACTCGGTCACGAAACGACCTTACTGCCTGCCGGTCCGGGTTTCAGCATCCACCGGCGGGATCGATCGGCCGGCGGGGTCGGGAGGTCGGAATCGGTCGGCGAGTGACCTGGCCTGTTCCAGGGTGGTCGGATCGAGGCGACCCGGGACCAGGTCGGCGATCAGTCCCAGCCGGGTGAGCAGTGCTTCCTCGACCTGGTCGAGGGTGGTTCCGGGCTGAAGGTCGTCGACCGCACCGACCGTGGCTGGATCCCAGGTCAGATCCAGGGCCGCGTGGACGGGGCCGAGAACCGAACGGATCACCGCCGAGTCGCTGGCCACGATCACGAATCCGACGTGTGCCGCCCCGCGCACGATTCGCTGTCCGACCCCTGCCAGCTTGATTCGTCCTGCTCCGTTGATCGACCACTCGCCCGGACAGTACTCACCCGGAACCGGGCCGACCCTGGCGTCCAGTCCGAGATCGGCGAGGGTGTCACGCATGAGCTCCGCGCTCCGCCGGAACCGGAGCGTTGTGCCGGCCGCGGGTTCGATCTCCGGTGTGGTCAGCGTCAGCACCATCGTCCCTTCGGAGTGGGCTGCAACCCGGCCGCCGGTCAGGCGCTCCATCCCCCGGAAGCCCGCTTGCTCCATCGCCCGGATCGCCTCCCGATATCCGGGCGAGACGGTATCCCGACGGCCGAAAGCGACCACCCGGCCCGGTCGGGAAATTCTCACCGTTGCCGGTCGTGCCCCGGAGGCGACCTGGCCGAGGATGATCCGGGCCAGGGCGGGTCCGGCCGCGGGATCGTCGGGGAAGGCAGAGCGAATCAGCTCAAGGCGTGATGGCGGGAAGCCGGAAGGTCTGGTATGTGTTTCCGCTAACAATGTCGAAAGAATTCACAAATTCTTGGTCGGGGACCCATGCTTAGCCGAAAGGGGTCGGCCCTGATTCTCGTCCTGATTGCGGTCATGGTGCTGACCGGTCGGCTGCTGACCGATGGTGCTGACCGGACCGTACCGGCCGAGGCGGCAGCCACCTCCGACCTGGTGGCATTTGATCTCGGTTCCCGGGTGGATCGGTACCGGGTCGAGCTGGCTGAGGCCCGGCTTGCCCGGGCCGAGGAGCGACGGGAGGAAAGGCGGGAAGCGATCCGACGCGAGCGGGCGAAGTTCCGCGACCTGCCGGGATCGGTGAGCCGGCAGACCCTTGAGTCGATCGCCTCCTGCGAGTCTGGCGGCGACCCACGGGTTGTTTCGTCGAACGGCCTCTACCACGGGAAGTACCAGTTCAGTCTCGACACCTGGGCATCGGTCGGCGGCAGGGGCAGCCCGGCCGCTGCCCCCGAGGTCGAGCAGGACTACCGGGCGGCGCTGCTCTACGAGCGTTCCGGCCCCGGCCAGTGGCCGGTCTGCGGCTCCTGAGGCCACGCCGACCGGCTCATTTCTGCGCGGGGGATAGGATGGCGCCCAGGTGATCCTGGGGGCAATCGAAATCGGTCTTCGTTCCACCCACCTCACGGTGTCGGAGGTCGGCCCCCGGTCGTCGCAGCGGCTGCTGGCCCGGGATCACCTGCTGAAAGCAGAACTGGGAAACCTTCAGCGACTCGGTGCCCTGATCATGGCCGAAGCCGAGTGTGCCCGGGATGCGGGGGCGGAACAGGTCGAGGTGGTGGCGGCCCCGGAACTGCGGGGAACCCGGTTGATTCGCCTGGCCGGCCGCTTCGCCGAGGCAACCGGTGCCGGTCCGATCCGTCTGCCATCACGCCGGGAGCGGGTCGCGTCGGCCTTTCTCGGGGCGACCCGGGGGCTGCCGTCGCGGGATGACCGGATCGGGCTGGCCACGATCGACGAGGACGCGATCGGCATCGCGGTCGGCAGTCCGGGCGAGATTCCGGACTGGATCGGGACCCGGCCGGTCGGCACGGCGGTGATGACCCGGCGGGCCCGTTTCTTCGATCCGCCCCTGCCGACCCAACTGGAGGCGGCGATCACCGGGGCGACCCGGGCGATCACCTCGCTCTCCCCGCCGGATACCGAGCGACTGCTGGTCGGTTCACGCCTGGCGGCGGTGGTCACCAGACTGGGTGGACCCAGACCCGGCTCCCACGACTCGCGGCGCGGTCTGGACGCGATTCTCGGTCAGACCGGTGACGACATCGCCGCCTGGTTCGGAATCGGCACGGTTCTGGCCCGCCAGCTCCCGGGAGTTCTGGTCGGCCATGTTGCACTGGCCGAAGGGCTGAATCGGGAGATCGAACCGGTGAGCTCGGATCAGGTTGCCGGCAGGTACTGGCTGAAGCGGGACCCGGCCACGGTCGGAGGCCGGACCGGGGAACCCTCGTGGTGAAGGGGGCGGAACCGGAAGGCGAAGACCCGACCGGGATGACCGAGGTACCGACTGCCCCGGCCGGGCACAGCCGGGACACGATCACCGGGATCGAGGTCCGGGTCCCGACCCGGGGCAACCGGCGGCTCGAGAAGTTCCTCGCTGCGGTGAACCGGGACGATGAGGTGCGGGCCTGGTGGTACATGGCCCAGGTCCATGCCGACCGGCTGGGCATGTCGGATCACTCCTGGATCCACATGCAGATAGTCCTCAACATCGCCCTCCGGTTGACCCGCCTGCTTCAGAAGCGGGGAGTCGAGGGTGCGATGATCACCGACCACGGGATGAGCCCACGCGATGTGGAGGTGGTCGTCGCCGGCGGGGCCCTGCTCCACGACGTCGGCATGTCGGTTCACCGGGCCGACCACGAGGAGTACAGCCTCTTCCTCGCCAAGTCGGCCCTGCCCCGGCTCCTCGCGGACATCTACCCGGAGCCGGACCGGTCGATCGTGACCGCCGAGATCCTCCACTCGATTATCGGCCACCGCCGGCGCGGCCAGCCATACACGGTCGAGGCCGGGATCGTTCGGGTTGCCGATGCGCTCGACATGGCCGAGGGCCGAACCCGGATTCCGATCAAGGCCGGGCAGGAAGGGATCCACTCGATCTCGGCCGCCGCGATCGATCGGGTCAACATCTCTCCCGGCGGAGAGCGACCGGTCCGGATCGAGATCGAACTGAACAACTCGGCCGGGATCTTTCAGGTCGACGAACTGTTGGCAACCAAGATCCGTGGAACCCCGCTGGCCGATCACCTCGAGGTGGTGGCCGAGGTTCAGGGTGAGACCGAGAAGCGGCTGCTGACCGGATTCCGCCTGCCGGACTCGCCCTGAAGGATTGACGATCCCGGCCGCGAGAACCAGTCCAGGGGCGAGAACCGATCTGAACCGGATCGGCGGAAGTGATCCTGGCCGAACGGGCGGTGCCGGATTTGGTGAAGTGAAGACCGAACCGACGAACATGGGTGAGTCCCGTCCTCACCGGGACCGGCTCGTCGGGTTGGTGCTCCAGCCCGGCAATGAGGGCCACGACACGGGCGGTCATCCCGAGAATCCGGGTCGCTTTCCGCCGGTGATCGAGAGGCTCCAGGCGAGTCCGGACCGGAACCGTCTCAGGTGGGTTCCGTCGGCACCGGCCGCGAGCATCGAGGACATCTTGCGGGCTCACACCGAAGAGCATGTTGAGCGGATCCGCCGGGCCAGTCTGGAAGGCCCGACCTGGATCGACGGAGACACGGTTGCGCTGCCGGCCAGCCACCGGGTTGCACTCGATGCCGCCGGCGCTGCGATCCGGGCGGTTGGGATGGTCTGCCCGCAACCGGTGACGGGCGACCGGATCGGGCCTGCCGAAGACCGTGATTCGGGCGCTGGACGTGACGACGATGTTCGCGCCGCGTTCGCCCTGGTCCGGCCCCCCGGCCATCACGCCACCGCGGACCGGGCGATGGGCTTCTGCCTGTTCAACAACGTGGCGGTCGCCGCCCGGTACGCCCGCCATGTGCTCGGAGTGCAGCGGGTCGCAATCTTCGACTGGGATGTCCACCACGGCAACGGCACCCAGGACATCCTGGGCGAGGACCCCTCGATCCTCTTCATCTCGACCCACCAGTGGCCGCTCTACCCCGGCTCGGGCTGGCTCGACGAGTGCGGTTCCGGCGAGGGGCTGGGTTACACGGTCAATCTGCCGATGCCGCCGGGAAGCGGCGACCGCGAGCATCTCGAGGCGTTTGAGTCGATCGTGGGGCCGGTGCTGGACCGGTTCGACCCGGGGCTGATTCTGGTCTCGGCCGGTCAGGACGGCCACGTCGCCGACCCGCTTTCCCACCAACGGGTCACGGCCGCCGGTTACTACCGGTTGTCGGTCGCCCTCTCCGGCTTTGCCGCCAGGAGGGGGATCGGGATTGTCGCGGTTCAGGAGGGCGGCTACAACCCGGAAACCCTGCCCCGCCTGAACCATGCGATCCTCGCGGGACTGGGCGGCTTCACCCCGGATCTCTCGGGGGACGACCGGCCGGGGGATCCCGGCGACATCGGCTGGCCCGAACGGCTGAGCCAGATCCGACGGGCCCAGGCCGCCTGCTGGGGCGACCTCTGACCTGTCGGGACGGCACGGACTCACGCGGAAGCGGGAAATCGAACAGGCGGTGTTCCAGGTGCCGCCAGCCAGGCACCGGCCAGCCCCAAACCCACCAAAGTTTCTGGAGCCGATTGTGGCGATATACAGTCCACTATCGGCTCCAGAACATCGCTCACGGGGCGGGGTGGGGTTTCTGGAGCCGGTTGTGGCCATATAGCGTCCACTATCGGCTCCAGAAAGCTGCCTGGAAATTTACGGGGCAGTGGCCGTCAGATCATGAGGTGGATCACGGGCAGGTCAGGGCTGCCAGAACGCCGGGTCGATACCTGTGGCTGCCCGGAGAGACGCTGCCAGAACGCCGGGCGGTATCCGCGGCTACTCGGAGAAACGCTGGAGATCGTGGCGCCGCTGATCCTTCTTCGCCTCGAGACGTGCCTGGATCAGCGAGAGCACGGTGACGAGAATGGCGAAGAAGGCGATCACCGCGAAGCAGAAGAAGGTGATGTACCGGTCGTTGACCCGTCCGGCGGTTCCGAGTCCGTCGGCCGCCAGGGCGGCGGGGGCCATGACCAGCCCGACCAGTGTGACGAGCAGTGTGATCAGCGAGGCGGTGAATTTGCTGCGGGTGTTCACGGGCCAGAATCTACCTGAACCGACCGGATGCTGCCGGTTTGAGTCCGGGCCCGGTTGTTAACCGGTTGTGAAGATCCCGGCTTCCGGCACCCCCTTCCGGCCGATCCCCCGTAAAATTGGCGAGGATGTCACCGGTTACGAAACCCGCAACCGGGCGACCCGGTCTCCGGGTCGCCGTGATCGATTCCGACACCGGGTTTCTCCGGGTTCTCGCCAACCGGATGGACTCCGCCGGCTGGCAGCACCGGTTTCTCGGGGCCGTTCCCCCGCCCGACGAGCTCGTTGCGATGAAGCTGAACGTGATCCTGCTGGATCCGTCGGTCAGCGAGGGTGAGGAGTGGTCCACCCTGGAACGCATCTGCGGGCTGATGCCCGACCTCGGGGTTGTCGTCTGCGCCTCGGGGGCGACAGTAGCCCAGCGGGTGCGCGGGCTGAGGATCGGTGCCGACGACTGGATTTCGAAGCCCTGTCATCCCGAGGAGGTGGTCGCCCGGATCGAGGCGGTTGCCCGCCGCCGTCGGCGTCACAGCGGCAGCCCGGACGCGGGGCCGCTGGTGGTCGGCGAGATCGAGATCCGTTCCGATCAGTTCCAGGCCTTCGTTGCCGGCCGCAGCCTGGAACTGACCCGGCGCGAGTTCGAGCTGCTCCAGCTGCTCGGCCGGAATCCGGGACGGGTGCTCGATCGTGACTCGATCTACCAGGGCGTCTGGGGTTACGCCATGGCGCACGGCGACCGGTCGGTGGACGTCTTCATCCGCAAACTCCGCCAGAAGCTCGAGGCCTGCTCCCCCGGCTTCCGCTACATCCACACTCATTTCGGGGTGGGCTACAGGTTCGCCGCCGAATCGGTGGTCCCGACCGATCGGGACACGCCCGGGGGCGCAATCGCTTCACAGAACTTTCACATGATCGATACATCGGGGTAACAACAGACCTCGATCCCGCTGCGAGCCTCCTTCTCGACAGAAAAGAAAAGTCAAGAAGGAGTAACTGTGTCTCGCATCAGAACGAAACTCCCGGCCGTGATCGTCGCGGTCGGCATCATGGCCCTCACGATCACCGCCTGTGGTGGTGAAGCAGAGGTCGAGAATCCGTCCGCCGGTGATGGCCTCGCCGGGAATATCCGGATCGACGGTTCCAGCACCGTAGCCCCGCTGACCGAGGCGATCGCCGAGGGCTTCCAGGCAGAGAATCCGGACGTCAAGGTCACGGTCGGCACCTCCGGGACCGGTGGTGGCTTCGAGAAGTTCTGCGCCGGTGAAACCGACGCCAACGACGCCTCCTCGCAGATCGACTCAGAGCAGACCGCGATGTGCGCCGAGGGCGGCATCGAGTGGGAGGAAATCCAGGTCGCAAACGACGCCGTGTCGGTGGTGGTCAACCCGGAAAACCCGGTCGAGTGCCTGACCACACAGCAGCTTTCCCGGATCTGGGAACGGGGCTCGGCGGTCGGAAACTGGGATCAGGTCAACGGTCTCGAACCGGCCTTCGGTGAGGAGCTCGCCCTGTTCGGGCCGGGCACCGACTCCGGCACCTTCGACTACTTCACCGAAGCGGTGAACGGCGAGGAAGGCAACCAGCGCAAGGACTACAACAACGTCGGTGAGGACGACAACCAGACGGTGACCGGTGTTGCCGGGGCCAAGGGTGGAATGGGCTACTTCGGCTTCTCCTTCCTGGCGGAAAACGAGGGTCGGGTTCGCGGCCTCGAGATTGACGGTGGCAAGGGCTGCGTCGCACCGTCGGAAGCGACGGTCCAGGATGGCAGCTACACCCCGTTGAGCCGGCCGCTGTTCATCTACCCGTCGGCCCGGGCCCTCGATCGCCCCGAAGTGGACGCCTTTCTCGGCTACTACCTCGAAAACGTAAGCCGGGTCGCGTCGAGCATCGGGTTCATCGGCCTCACCGATTCCCAGCTGGCCGACTCGAAGCGCAAGCTCGACCAGCTGGTCGGCTGACCCGGACGGAGAACGGATGATGAACCTCCGGCTATCCACCGGGATCTCCGGGCAGGGGGCGGCGGCCAGACCGTCGCCCCCGCTTGAGGCCCCATCCCGGCGCTACGGCGAAAAGCTGATCGGCCTCGGGCTGGGTCTCTGTGCCCTGCTCTCGGTTCTGACCACCACCGCGATCGTGGTCTCGCTCCTGATCCCGACCGCCGACTTCTTCGACAAGGTCGGATTCACCGAGTTCCTGTTCGGGACCGAGTGGGGGCCGAGCTTCTCCCCGGCGTCGTTCGGGGTGCTGCCGATTCTCGCGGGGACGCTCAGCACCAGCCTGTGGGGCATGCTGTTCGCGGTTCCGATCGGCCTGGCGGCTGCGATCTGGCTCAGCGAGTACTCCTCGCCCCGGGCTCGCCGTCTGGTCAAGCCGGCGATCGAGGTTCTGGCCGGGATCCCGACCGTCGCGATCGGCATCTTCGGACTCGTCTTCCTCAGCCCGGTGATCGAACGGATCTTTCCCTTCATGGTCCAGCTTCCCCCGTTCAGCGCCGGCGTTGCCGGACTGGCGATCGGGTTGATGCTGGTGCCGATCATCGCCTCGATCTCGGATGACGCGATGCGCTCGGTGCCGGCCGGCCTCCGGGAAGCCGCCTACGGGCTCGGGGCCACCCGCATGAAGGTCGCAACCCGGGTCGTGTTCCCGGCTGCGATCTCGGGAGTCATCGCCTCGCTCGTCCTGGCCGGATCCCGTGCGGTCGGTGAGACCATGGTGGTCCTGCTGGTCGCCGGGGCATCTCCCAACCTGACCTTCGATCCGGGCTCCTCGGTGCTGACCATGACCTCGTTCATCGCCCAGACCGCCACCGGGGACATTTCGACCGGCTCGATCACCTACGACACGATCTTTGCGGTTGGCGCCCTGCTGTTCGTCTTGACCCTGGCCATGAACGCGATCGCGATCAGGCTCGTCCGCAGATTTCGGGAGGTCTACGAGTGAGCCCGCACAGAATCAGTGACCCGGGCACCGAACGGGTGCGTCTGGCCACGGCCGGCGCCCGTGCGGCGACCCTGGACGCGCTGGTCCGCAGCCCCCGGGCCGACGCGCTCAAAGGCACCCTCTTCCTCGCTCTGCTTCTGCTCGCCCTGGCGATCGCCCTCGGTGGCCTGGCCGCGATCATCATCCAGGCCGCGGTCAAGGGAGCGCCCGCCTTCGGAACCGACCTGCTGACCAACGGCCCCTCGACCCTGAACCCGGGGGAGGCCGGCTTCCGTCCGGCCCTGATCGGGACCCTCTACCTGATTCTCGGGGTGATCCTGCTGGTGGTGCCGCTCGGCGTCAGCGCGGCCATCTATCTCGAGGAGTACGCCGATCACGGACGCTGGTGGAACCGCCTGATCGAACTGAACGTGCAGAACCTGGCCGGAGTGCCGTCGATCATCTACGGGATCCTCGGGCTGGCCTTCATCGTCCGGGGTCCGCTCGATCTCGGCTTCATCCTCGCCGCCGGTTCGATGACCCTGGCCCTGCTGGTCCTGCCGACCGTGATCCTCGCCTCCCGGGAGGCGATCCGGGCGGTCCCTCCTTCGATCAGGGAGGGTTCGCTGGCCCTCGGGGCGACCAGGTGGCAGACGATCCGCCGCCAGGTGCTGCCGGCCGCGATCCCCGGGGTGGTCACCGGGGTGATTCTCGCGATCTCCCGGGCGATCGGCGAAACCGCCCCGCTTCTGCTGGTCGGAGCGGCCACCTTTGTGACCTTCAGCCCGACCGTCCTCGGTGACAACGGCTACTCGGCGCTTCCGGTCCTGATCTTCAACTACGCGAGCCGGCCCCAGGACGAGTTCCGGGTGTTGGCGGCGGCTGGAGTGATCCTGATGCTGATCGTCCTGCTGGCGGTCAACTCGTTCGCGGTCTGGCTGCGCAACCGATACGAAAACCAGTGGTGAACCAGAGAAATGAGCGAAGAGATGAAGAGCGAAACGAAATCGAACGGTGCCGCTCCGGGGGGCGGGATCCGGCTTGCGGCGATCACTCCCGGGGCGTCCGACCGGAGCTCCGGGCCGCCCGGGATGGTCGCCGACCCGTGGGCCGGAGCGGAGGTCTTCGGCCTGAAGGAGGTGACCGTCCGCTACGGCGGCAGACCGGCGGTACGGGGCGTGAACATGGAGATTCAGCAGAACGAGGTAACCGCCCTGATCGGTCCGTCGGGATGCGGCAAGAGCACCCTGTTGCGATGCCTGAACCGGATGAACGACCTGGTCCCCGGCTGCGAGGTGGGCGGATCGATCCACTACCTGGGGCACGATCTCTACGGACCGAAGGTGGATCCGGTGCAGGTCCGCAAGCTGATCGGGATGGTCTTCCAGAAACCGAACCCCTTCCCGAAATCGATTTTCGACAACGTCGCCTTCGGTCCGCGGATCCTCGGTCTCGGAGAAGTCGAAGCGCGGGTTGAGACCGCCCTCAGGCGGGCCGCGCTCTGGGACGAGGTGAAGGATCGGCTGAAGGAGAACGCTTACGGCATGTCCGGCGGCCAGCAGCAGCGCCTCTGCATCGCCCGGGCGCTGGCGGTCGACCCCCGGGTGATCCTGATGGATGAGCCCTGCTCGGCACTCGACCCGATCTCGACTGCACGGATCGAGGAGCTGATCGCCGAGCTCAAACGCGACTACTCGATCGTGATCGTGACCCACAACATGCAGCAGGCCGCCCGGATCTCGGATCGCACGGCCTTCCTGATCGTCCGCATGGACGCGGCCGAGGGCAGCCGGTGGGGGGAGCTGGTCGAGTACGACCTGACCGCCCGGATCTTCACCAATCCGGCCGACTCCCGGACCGAGGACTACATCACCGGAAGGGTGGGCTGAACGGCCGCCTCGGCCGGGATCCTCTCCATTTGGGAGGATCAACCGGTAAGGCAATGCTCTGCGCGGCGATCGACATCGGCTCCAACACAACCCGACTGCTGGTGGCCGAGCGTCAGGACGGCCGCCTGAAGAAGCTGATGGAGCAGCGGGCGTACACCCGGCTGGCCAAAGCGACCAACGGGGACGGCATGATCGAACCCGACAAGGTCGAGGAGGTGGCCGAGGTGGTCGAGACCCAGGTGCGACTGGCTCGCGAGCTGGAGGCCGACACCTTCCGGGCGGTCGCCACGGCGGCGCTCCGGGATGCCGCGAACGGACCCGAGGTGGTCGAGCGGATCACGGAAAGGGCGGGAATCCCGGTCACCGTGATCTCCGAGGAGGAGGAGGGGAGGCTCTCGTTTGTCGGCGCCACCCGTTCCCTGGCCCATCCCGTGGAGGGCCGGATCGCCGTGATCGACGTCGGCGGAGGGTCCTCCGAGCTGGTCCACGGGACCGTTTCGGAAGGCGTGGACACGGTCCGTTCCTGGTCGATCGGATCGGGCAGCCTTTCGGATGAACTCTTCTCCTCCGACCCGCCGGCCGCGGCCGAGGTCAGCCGGGCCCGGGTCTGGATCGAGGAACGTCTCGGCGGGGTCGAGGTCGAGCTGCCCGACCAGGCGGTGGCGGTCGGTGGTACCTCCAACGCACTCCGCAAGATGGTCGGGGCCCGGGTCGAGTACGAAACGCTTGAACGGGCACTCAGGCTGCTCTGCGGCCATCCTGCGGACGAGGTCGCTCGCCAGTTCGAGATCGACCCGGTGCGGGTGAAGGTGCTCCCGGCCGGCACCTTGATCCTCGAGAAGTTCTCCGAGATTCTCGGCTGTCCCCTCCAGATCGGTCGCGGCGGGCTGCGTGAGGGAGTGGTGCTGGATCTGATCAACGGCGGACCGGGCGGCGAGGACGGCGCCGACCGATGACCTCCGGCCCCGACGATGACGGGATGGCGCCCCGGGAGGATCTGCCGCCGGATCAGGAGTCCGGCGCCGGCGGGATCGGGAGCGCCCCGGTTCAGCCCCCCGGGATCGGCGCCGTGACCGTCGAGGGAAGCTTCCGTCTGGCCGCCGCAAGGGTGCTGGATCAGCGCGCCAGCGTCCTGGTCACCGCTGCCAAGGGTGTGCTTGACGTGTCCGCATCGGAACCTGCTGCCGAGTACTGGCTTGCCACCGGAAGGATGCGCTCGGCCCTGCGCCTGTTCAGCCCCTGTCTGCCTGCCCTCGAGGCGCGCTCCTGCCGCAAGGAGGTTTCCCGGATCGGCAAGGCGGTGCGGGCCCGACGTGACACCGACGCGGCGGTCGAGCTCTGCGAAGGGGTGATCCGGGAGATGACCCCCGGGTCCGCAGCCGGGCTTGAGCGGGCGCTGGAGATACTGCGGCGACGCCAGTCCGAGCTGAACCGGGAGCTGGCCCGCCAGATCCACGGCCGACGCCTGCAGGCGCTCCGGGTACGGATCGAGGACCTGGCCGATCAGGCGTCCCGGCCGGTGGCCGGGGAGCATGGTGACTTCCCGCCGCTGATGGAGGAGCTTCCGGACCCGGTGCTGAAGCTGCTGCTGCGCCGGCTTGAACGTCTGCGGGGGCTTGCGCCGACCGCGCTGCAGCCGGAAAACCAGCGGGACCAGCACCGGATGCGGGTTGCGGCCGAGCGGCTCCGCTATCTGCTCGAGCTGACCGCTCCGGCCATCGGAAGCCAGGCCCAGACCGCCCGCCGGGCCGCCCGTGCGCTGCAGGAGACGATCGGAGAGATCCGCGACTCGGACCTGGTTCCACCTGCCCTCGGGCCCGCGGTCGATTCCCTGGTGAGCGAGGATGTGGAAGCGATGCTGGAACGCGGGCGCGGCAGCAGGGACCTCGATCCGGTGTTGGTGCTGGCGGCACCGAACCGGGCCGCCTATCAGGGCTGCGAGCTCGCTCTGGTTTACGCCCTGGCCCGGCGGCGCCTGCTCTTCGATCGCTTCCGCCGACTCTGGCTGGAGCAGTCCAGACAGGGAGTCTGGGTCGGCCTGGAGACCGGGATTCGCCGTAAGATCAGGCAATGACCCCGGCCGATCCATCCCAGTTCTTCAATCGGGAGCTGTCCTGGCTCGACTTCAACCAGCGGGTGCTGGAACTGGCCGAGGACGAATCGGTGCCGTTGATCGAACGGCTCAAGTTCTGCGCTATCTATGCCTCCAACCTCGACGAGTTCTTCATGGTCCGGGTGGCCGGCCTCTGGGACCAGGTCGACGCCGGGATCGACGCCCGCGGACCGGACGGTCTCTCGCCACGGGAACAGATCGAGGCGATTCGCAGCCGGACCCTGGAGCTGGATCGTCGTCTCGATCGGGTGCTCTCGTCCGACCTCCGTCACTCGCTGGCCGACCACGGGATCCGGATCGCCTCGATCGAGGACCTCGACAAGTCCGAGCGGGCCGAACTCGACCGGCGCTTCGAACGGCAGGTTTTTCCGGCCCTCACGCCACTGGTGATCGGCCTCGGCCGGCCGTTTCCGTACATCTCGAACCTCTCCCTCAGCCTCGCCGTGATGCTTCACGATCCGGATGCGCAGGCACGGATTCTGGCCCGGGTCAAGGTGCCGAAGGAACTGCTCGGACGCTTCCTCGACATCGGTTCGGATGAGGGTCATCTCCTGGTTCCGATGGAGGAGGTGATCGCGGCCAACCTGAGTCAGCTCTTCCCCGGGGTCGAGGTGCTCGACCACGGCTTCTTCCGGGTCACCCGTGACGCCGACTTCACCGTCAGTGACGAGGCCGACGATCTGCTCGAGGCGGTCCAGAACGAACTGCGCCGCCGCCGGTTCGGCGAGGTGGTGCGCCTTGAACTGTCCGACCGGATGGATCCGGAACTCGCCGGTCAACTGGTCGAGGTGCTCCAGCTTCAGGAGAACGAGGTGTTCGAGGTGCGGGGCATGCTCGACGCGACCGACCTCTGGAGTCTGGTCAAGCTGCCCGGTTACCCGGAGCTCCGTGACCCGCCCTGGAATCCGGTGACCCAGCCGCGGTTGAAGGGAGATGACGGGGAGCCGGCCGACCTGTTCGGAGCGATTCGGCAGGGGGATGTCCTGGTGCATCATCCGTACGACTCGTTTTCCACCTCGGTCGAGCGGTTCATCGACCAGGCGGTCAACGATCCCGACGTGATCGCGATCAAGCAGACGGTGTACCGGACGAGCGATGACTCGCCCCTGGTCACCGATCTGATCCGGGCCTCGGAACGCGGCAAGCAGGTGGTCTGCATGCTGGAACTCAAGGCCCGCTTCGACGAGGCGGCAAACATCGGCTGGGCAAAGCGACTCGAGGAAGCGGGCGTCCACGTGGTGTACGGGATCCCGGGCCTGAAAACCCACATCAAGGCCCTGCTGGTCGCCCGGCGGGAGGGGGACGAGGTGCGGAACTACGTCCACATCGGGACCGGCAACTACCACTCGACCACGGCCCGGCTCTACACCGATCTCGGACTGTTCACCGCCGACCCCGAGATCGCCGGCGACGTGGCCGAGATGTTCAACGTGCTGACCGGGTACTCCCATCCGGCCGGGTACCGCCGGGTGCTGGTTTCACCGACCACGATGCGCTCCACGATCCTGGAGCAGATCGAGGCCACCGTCGCCGCCCAACGGGAGGGACAGGAGGCCCGGATCCTGCTGAAGATGAACTCGCTGGTCGACCGGACCTGCATCGAGGCGCTCTACGAAGCCTCCCGGGCCGGGGTGGAGGTGGAGATCAATGTGCGGGGAATCTGCTGTCTCAGACCCGGGGTCCCCGGCCTCTCGGAGAACATCCGGGTGGTCTCGGTGGTCGGCCGGTTCCTTGAGCACTCCCGGGTGTACGCCTTCCGGCGAGGCGCCGACTGGACCGTCCTGATCGGCTCGGCCGACCTGATGCCCCGCAATCTCGACTCCCGGGTCGAGCTGGTCACCCCGGTCGATGACGAAACCGCACGTGCCCAGATCCTCGACGTGCTGGAGCGTTCGCTGGCCGACAACACCAACGCCTGGGTGCTGGACAGCTCCGGGAACTGGTCCCGGCTCAGCCCCGAAGGGGCCGAACCCCGCTCCGTACAGATCGAGTTGATGGAGCGGCATCTGGGTCTGGCCGCGGCCGCCTCCCCCGGAATCGGCGGTTGAGCAGTTCCGCCGCCCACCCGGTGGCGGGCACGGTCTCTGGTAGGTTGGCACCCCTTCCATGCGCTTCTCGCTAGTCCCACGCGACCGGACCTTTTTCGACCTGTTCATCGAGGCCGGCCAGAACACCCTGCGGGCTTCCGGACTGCTCCACGAGATGATGGGCAGCTGGCCCGACGACAACGGGCTGGGCCGCGAGATCCTGATCATCGAGCAGGAGGGTGACCGGATCACCCACGACATCATCCGGCGGCTCAACTCGACCTTCGTCACCCCGATTGACCGCGAGGACATCTACGGTCTTGCCACCAAGCTGGACGACGTGGTCGACTACATCGAGGAAGCGGCCGATTTCCTCGCGCTCTACCAGATCGAGGCCCCGATGGAGCAGGCCCAGAAGCTGACCGAGATCCTGGTCGGATGCTGTGAACAGCTCGCGCTCGGCCTTGAGAACCTGCCCTCCTTCCGTGATCTCGACAAGTACTGGATCGAGATCCACCGGCTGGAGAACGACGGCGACCGGGTCTCGCGGGATGCGGTCGCGTCGCTGTTCTCGAACGGCATCGATCCAATGGTCGTGATCCGCTGGAAGGACATGTTCGCGGTACTCGAAAAGGCGATCGATGCAACCGAGAACGCGGCCCACATCCTCGAGGGCATCGTCATCAAGAACAGCTAGACCTGAGCCGTGGACGTCCACCTGATCCTGGTCATCGTCATCGCTGCGGCGCTGGCCTTCGACTTCACCAACGGATTCCACGACACCGCCAACGTCGTCGCCACCTCGATCTCGACCGGGGCCGCCTCGCCCAAGGCGGCGGTCACTTTTGCCGCGATCCTCAACTTCGTCGGTGCCTTCATCTCGATCGAGGTTGCGTCCACGATCGCCAAGGACGTGGTCGATCCGAATGTGATCTCGCTGAATGTGGTCTACGCCGGTCTGATGGGGGCGATCGCCTGGAACCTGATCACCTGGTATTTCGGTCTGCCGTCATCGAGTTCTCACGCCCTGATCGGCGGGCTGGTCGGCGCCGCGGTTGCCGCCGTCGGTACCGGCGCGGTTGAAACCGCCGGCCTGATCGGCAAGGTTCTGGTGCCGGCGCTGGTCGCACCGATCCTCGCCTTTCTGGTCGCGGCGGCGGCGATCGCGATCTGTTACCGGATCGTCGGCCACCTGCGGCCCGGTCCGGTGACCCGCGGCTACCGCTACGGCCAGATCGTTTCCGGTGGCCTGCTGGCGTTGGCGCACGGCACCAACGACGCCCAGAAGACGATGGGGATCATCACCCTGGCCCTGATCAGTGACGGGGTTCTCGGTGAAGGCAGCAACCCGCCGACCTGGGTGATCGTCTCGGCCGCTTCGGCGATCGCGCTCGGTACCTACAGCGGTGGCTGGCGGATCATCAAGACGACCGGCACCAAGATCATCAAGATGGACTCCGCCCAGGGGTTCTCCGCCCAGGGGGCCGGGGCCGCCGTGATCATGGCCTCCTCCCATTTCGGCTTTCCGCTCTCGACCACTCACGTGATCAACGGCGGGGTAATGGGTGCCGGAGTGGCGAAACGGCTTTCCGCGGTGCGCTGGGGGGTGGCGGGCAACATCGTCGGGGCCTGGGTCCTCACCCTGCCGGCGGCCGCCGCAATCGGTGCGCTCGCCTACGGCATCACGGTGCTGGCCGGCGGCGGCGCCGTCGGGCCGGTGGTGATCTCGGCCCTCTCTCTGGTCGCGATCGCCGCGGCCTTCATCCGGCGGGCCCGGACCGGAGCGCCTTCTGCCGACGGTACCGGAGCCCCGGTGACCGAGGATGCCACCGGACTGATCGTCGAGGGCGGCGAAGTCATGACCGTGGACGGCAAGCCGGTCAGCGAGTCCGGCGCTCTGCTGGGGGCCGACGACGAACGGGAAGGCCAGGTTCGCTAGATGCTCGGGGTGGTTGTCGCGATCGACGAACTCTTGATGAGTGTGGTCGCTTCAGCGGTGGCCGGGGTTGCGGTCACGGTGGTCGTCTCGGTGGCGATCTGGGGGGTTGCCCGATACGTCGACTACCACGACGACGGAAGGCAGGGCGCCGCGATCGCGGCCCTGCTCACCGGGATCCTCGGGCTGATCCTCACCGCGGCGATCATCATCTCCGGGATCGCCCTGATGGTTGCGGGATAGGTCGGCATGCGGGTCGCGAGGAACATCGCCATCATCCTCGCCCTGGCGGCCGGGGTCGCCTTCCTGCCCAACGGCGGAAACGTCGCCGATGCGGTGATGACCGCGATAACACTTGGCTTCCTGGCGGCGATCAGCTGGGCGGTCTGGGGACTCGCCCGCTCGCGGGAGTACCTGCTCGACTCGCTGTCCGAACCGCGTCGGGCCCTGCTCTACGCCGGGACCGGGCTGATCGTGCTGATGATCGCCGGTGCCGGCAATCTGCTGCGGACCGGTCCCGGTACGGTCGCCTGGCTCGCTCTGCTGGCCTCCGGGGTCGCGGTCATCTGGCTGGTCCTTTCGGAGGCCCGGTCGCACTGAATCTGCGTCTGCTCAGCTGGAATCTTTTCCACGGGCGTGACTTCCCGCCCGGTCTGGATGGCGGCGTTCCCTGGAGAGTTTTCGGTCACCCGGTGCGCGGGGAGCGGCACCTGCTGGTCAACCGCAACCTGTTTCTCGAGTTCGCGGCGTTCCTCGCCGCCGCTGACTGGGACACAGCTCTGCTGCAGGAGGTTCCGCCTCGCTGGGCCTCCGGGCTGGCCCGGGCCACCCGGTCCCGGGCCTTTCGCTCGCTGACTTCACGAAACTGGCTGCGTCCCTTCACCTTCCTCGCTGCCCGGAGCAGGCCTCACCTCGTCGGAAGCTGGGAGGGTGGCTCCAATCTGATCCTGGTCCGGTCGTTCGGGGGTGGCCGGGATCCGGAGTCCCCGGTCGAGCCGGGCCTGGCGGTCGACCGGCGCCGGATGACTCTCGCCTGGAGGCCGGAGCGGCGGGTGGTTTCGATGGTCAGGCCGCGAACCGGCCCGTGCATCGCCAATCTCCATGCCGGCACCGGTCGCCGGGCCGAGGCGGACGTTCTCCGGGCTGCCGAGGCCGTGGCCGGCTGGGCGGGCGAGGAGCCGTTGATTCTCGGTGGGGATTTCAACTGCCGTCCGGCCCACACCCGACTCTACGAACGGCTCGAGTCGGAGTTCGGGCTTGCCGGGGTTTCCGGTCCGGCCTCGATCGATCACATCCTGGTCCGCGGGCTGGCTGCCGACCCGGCCGAGGTCTGGCCACCGCCCCGCCGGGACGTGCCCGATCCCGGGTCGGGCCTGCTGATCCGGCTGGCCGACCACGCGCCGGTGTCACGCCGGGTGCAGATCTGACCGGACCCGAGTTCGAACTCAGGACCGGGGCGGACCACCCGCGGTTTCGGGGGCCAGATCCAGTTCACCGGTGGTGAAGGCGAGGTCCTTCGGTTCGATCAGGACCCGGCGCGGACCGGACTCCACCCGGCCCGCCGGCATCGCGTCCAGGCCGAGTTCGGCCGCGATCTCGCAGATCTCCCCGCTGCTGCCCGGTCGGGCGTACACGGCGTACCCGCAGCCCATGTTGAAGGTGCTGTAGGCGGCGTGGTCGTCCATCCCGGCCTCGCGGACCATGAACCCGAGCACCTCCGGCACCTCGGGGAGGGCGGTTATCCGATAGGTGAAGTCCCGGGTCGGACGCATCAGCTTGAGAAATCCGTGGCCGGTGACATGGCTGTAGTAGGTGACCGGTATCCCGCGTTTGCCCAGTTCCCGGACCAGGCCGGTGTAGATGATCGAGGGATCGAGCAGCGCCTCCCCGAAGTTCCGCCCGCCGGGCAGCGTCGTCCGGTAGCCCTGATCGAGTTCGGACGCGATCTTTCTCGCGAGCGAAGATCCGTTGGCGTGGATTCCGTTGCTGGCGATGAACACGATCTCGTCACCGTCGGCAATCTGCTCGCCGAGGATCGGTTTCCCGCCGTCCGGGATCGCCCCGATCGCGCTGCCGGCCAGTTCGATCTCCTCCTCCTGCACCATCCCCGGCAGGGTCGGGGACTCGCCGCCGCCCCAGGTGGCCCCGGACTCGGCGCAGGCGTCGGCCCAGCCTTCGATCAGCGCCCGGTTCCAGGCACCGCCGTCCTTTCCGTACCAGCCGGATGAGCCGGTGGCAAAGTAGGCGTTGACCACCAGCGGAAGTGCGCCGACGCAGGTGAGGTCGTTGACGATCGCGGCGACCGTGTCCCGGGCGATGTCGGCGAACCGGTTCACGCCGGTTTCCTCCGCGACCTGCCGCGCGATCACCGACTTGGTTCCGAGGCCCTCGACCACGAACGAGAAGTGGCGGCCTCCCAGCTCGAAAACGAAGGCCGGCTCTCCCCGGGAGTCGTCGTTGGCCCGCCCGCCGTGGGCGTCGAGGGCCGGCGAACTCGCCAGGGCTGCGGTCAGCGCCAGACGCTTGCCGGCGTCGAGGGTCTCGTAGTCGACCCCGGCAGCGGCGTAAGCCGATTCCCCCGCCCCGGAACTACCCACGGGGGTCACCGGGCGAGTTGGCGGGAGCGGGGTTTGGTGCGGAAGGCATGACGGTCGGGGCGTCGTCCCGGAGGTCGCGGCTCGCTCACGGCAAGATCGTGAATCCGCCCCGGACGGCGAGTGCTGACTCTAACACCGACCGCCGTTCAAACGGCTGGTCCGGACCCGGAATTACACACTTCTGTGAGCCGCCCGTACGGAAGTTCTTGCACTCAGCGCACCACCCGTGAGCGTCCCGGCCCGAGGCTTGATCCATGTTCATCCGGCGACCGGGAAGACACGGCTTTGGACCCGACGAGCGCGGTTCGGTTTCGCTGGAGTTGATCGGGGCGCTGCCGATCGTCCTCCTGGCCACCCTGGTCGCGGCCCAGATCGGAGTTGCCGGCTACGCCCTCTGGCTGGCCGGAACCGCCGCCCGGGCCGGGGCCCGCGCGGTGCTGACCGGCAGCGCACCGCGAGGGGCGGCCGAGCGGTCCCTGCCACAGGCTCTGCGGGAGGGACTGGTGGTCGAAGGACGCGATCCGGTCCGGGTCGGGGTGAGGATCCCGCGGCTGCTGCCGCTGTTGCCGGAGGTCCGGGCCTACGGATCCGGCCGATTGGGGGAACGGTGAATCGGCAGCGTGGCCAGGCAACGATCGAGGCGGTTGCCGGAATCGCGGCGCTGATCCTGACCGGGCTGCTCTGCCTCCAGCTGCTCGCAACCGGCTACACCGCCACCATCGCCGACGGGGCGGCCGAGGCCGGGGCGATTGCTGCGATCCGGGGCCTCCCGATCGAACCGGCGGTTCGTCGGGCGCTGCCGGGCTGGAGCCGTTCAAGGGTCGAGGTGTCGCGCTCCGGATCGAGGGTGGAGGTTCGTCTCCGGCCCCCGGCGCTGCTGCGGGCGCTTTCCGAGCGGCTGACGGTCACCTCGAGCGCCAGCGGTGTCCCGCGATGAACCGGATCCTGGTCACCAACCGGCCGGGGTCGGAACCGCCGATCGGACTGGCCGCCGCCCGGGCCGGCGAGCGAGTCGGGAGGAACCCCGGGGAAACACCGACCGCCGTCGTGGTCGAGTTCGGCGGTCACCATCGACCGGCGACGGTTTTCGCGACCGCACCCGCCAAGGACCTCGAGGATCGGCTCCGGAACTCGGAGGTGCTGCCGGAGTCGGTGGTGGCGAACGCCCGTGGAGGGATCGTGTTCGCGCTGGTCCGGGACGGTGAGACCCGATCGGACCCGGTCGGTGAGGAGCAGCCCCCGGTCGAGCTCGCCCACCGGGATCTGCTCACCCTGCTCGCGATCCTGCCTGAGTCGGTGCCGGCATTCGTGGTCGTCGAGCCCGGGAGCTTCCGGGAGCGGCTTGAGCTTGCGGCAGTTCGCTGGACCGAGGTGCTGATCCAGGCCGACTGTGTTCCGGCCGGCGAGGGGCACGACGGGCCGTCCGATCCACTGCTCGATCTGGCAACCGCCGAATGCCGGGAGCTTGCCGATCGGGTCGAGATCGTTCGCGGCAGCGCCGGGCGCCTTCGCCGGCGCCGCGCTCTGGCCGGCCGGACGGTCGCCGGGTCGGCCCGAAGCGATTCAGACGGCCGGTCGGGCGAGCGGGGTGGTCCCGGCGTGCGCGGCGGGGGACGGCGGCGCGGTTGGCGTCCGGGACCGGGCCGGGCGGGGGCCTCGCCCGGTGAAAGCGGTCAGGCGACACCGCTGGTTCTCGGGGCGGTCTTCGTTCTGGTTCTTGCGGCGATCGCGGTGGTGATGCTCGGCGGGGCGGTCACCGGCAAGGCACGAGGCCAGCGCACAGCCGATCTCGCCGCGCTCTCGGCGGTGCGTTCGATGCGGGACGACCTGCCCCGACTCCTGGCGCCGGCCGTCCTGCCGAACGGGACCCCCAACCCGTACCACATGCCGAAACCGATCTATCTGGCCCGGGCCCGGCTGGCTGCAGTCCGCAACGCGGCCGCGAACGATGCCTCGCCGATGGCGGTCTCGGTCCGCTTTCCGGATGCGGCCTCCTGGGCTCCGGTGCGGGCCCGGGTTTCGATCGGGGTGACGGTGCCGGACGGGGCCGGGGCGGGCACCACCCGGGCCCGGCCGGTCTGGGCCGTGGCCCGGCTCTCGGCCCCGCTCTCGATGGGGACGGTTCCGCAGATGGCGACCGGCGGTGGGTACTCCGGGCCGCTGGCGGCCCGCCAGGGCAAGGGCCTGAGACCGGATGTGGCGGTCGCCTTCGACGCAATGGCTGCCGCCGCGGCCAGGGCCGGGGTGGCGCTCTCGATCAACTCTGCCTTCCGGTCGGACGCCGAACAGGCGAGGCTGTTCGCTGCGAACCCGGACCCGCGAATGGTGGCCCGTCCGGGAACCTCGCTCCACCGCTGCGGCACCGAGCTCGACCTGGGGCCGGCGGCTGCCTACGGCTGGCTTTCCGCCAACGCCGCCCGGTTCGGATTTGTCCAGCGGTACTCCTGGGAGGCCTGGCATTACGGTTTCACCGGCGGTCCGGCCCCCTGCTCGGCCGCCGGCAACCACACCGGACGCTCACTCGCCGGGGCCGGGACCCGGAGCGACCCGATGCAGGGGGTTCCGGCCTCGCTGCCCGGCTTCGTCCCCGATCGCTTTCGCCGCCCGATCCTGGCCGCAGCAATGCGGTGGAACGTCTCGGCGGCGCTGCTCGCCGCCCAGCTCTACGCCGAATCCGGTTTCAACCCAGGGAGCGTCTCCCCGGCGGGAGCGATGGGGATCGCCCAGTTCATGCCGGGTACCGCCGCCAGCTACGGCCTGCGGGATCCGTTCGATCCGGATGAGGCGATCATGGCCCAGGCCCATCTGATGAGCGACCTGCTGAAGCAGTTCGGTTCACCGGCACTGGCTCTCGCCGCATACAACGCCGGACCGGGTGCGGTCGCGCCATGCAACTGCATCCCGCCCTACGCCGAAACCCAGGCCTACGTTGCGAAGATCCTCGCGATGCTCGGCGGCGCCGGTGCGATCGCCCCGATGCCGATGGAGCTTGAGCTTGTTGCCTGACCGGAGGCCGGCTCCGCTCCGCCTCGCCGGGCTCGCCCGCAGCCGGGCGGATCGGGCTCTCGGAAGATCTGGGTCTGATAATCTGAACGAGTGGTCGAGATGACGGCATCGGAGGCTTCACGCAGTTTCTCAGCCGTCCTGAACCGAGTCGAAAGCGGCGAGACCATCGTGGTCACTCGGGGCGGGAAGCGGGTGGCGGTGTTCGCTCCGGCACTGCCGGCGAACGGCGGGAATCTCCGCGACCTGTTGAGCCGCTGGCACGGAGATCCTGCTCTGGACGAGGCGTTTGCCGACCGGATCGCTGCCGCCCGCGCGGCGTCCTCACCGAACCTGGATATCGATCCGTGGCCGGATCCCGGCGCCTGATCCTCGACACCGGGGTGCTGGTTGCGATGGTGCGCGGACGGCTCCGGCCGGCCGCGATCACGGACGGCGATGACATCGCGATCCCGGCGGTCGTCGTGGCCGAGTACCTCGCCGGCACCCTGCTCGACCCCGCGCCGGGGAGGTCGGCCGCTCAGCGACAGTTCCTGGAGGAGATGCTGGGGGTGCTTCCGGTCCACGGTTACGATCTGAACGTGGCCGAACACCACGCCGAACTGCTCGCCTTCACCCGACGCAGCGGGAAGCCCCGTGGGCCTCACGACCTGATCGTCGCGGCAACCGCCCGGGCCACCGGTCGAACCCTCCTCACCACCGACCGGGGAGCCGGGTTCGAGCAGCTCCCCGAGGTCCGATCTCTGCTGGTCGACGAATCACCCTGACACCGCGGGCCGGGTCAGGGCCGCCCCCCGACGGACCGGTCCCGGGTGGACGCCGGGTTCAGCGACCCTTGAACTCGGACCTGCCTCCGGAGAGGAAGGCGCCGACCGCGGCGCGGGCGTCCTCGGTCCCCATCGCCTCGGCGATCCGGTGGCGTTCGGCCTGGAGCTGCTCGGTAAGGCTGTTGTCGAGACTGGCGTGAACCAGCTCCTTCGTCTGGCGTACGTAGTAGGGGGACTTTGCGGCCAGCTTCTCCGCCTTGGCCCGGGCCCGGTCGATCAGCTCCGCGGCCGGGGCAGTCTCCGTCACCAGACCCTCCTCCAGGGCGGCCTCCGCGTTCAGGTTCGGATCGTTGAGCAGCAGCTCGACCGCCCGGGCCGGTCCGACCACCCGGGGCAGGAAGTAGGTCATCCCACCGTCCGGCGAGACGCCGATCCGGCCGTATGCACAGGCCAGAAAGGCCTTCGGGTCCTCGGACATGATCCGGTAGTCGCAGGCCAGGGCGAGCGAGAGCCCGGCCCCCGCGGCCGGTCCGTTGATCGCGGCGATGACCGGGTAGGGGATCCGCTGCAGGTCGACGATGCCCTGATGAAGGGTCTCGGCTCCCTGGCGGACCGAGGCGACGATGTCCACCTCCTCCTGCTCCATGCCCCGCATGAACCAGTTGAGGTCGCCGCCGGCGCTGAACGCCGCTCCGGCCCCGGTGATGATCAGGGCCCGTAGCGGGGCCCGATCAGCCAGCCAGCCGAACACGACCGGAAACTCGGCGATCATCCCGGGATCCATCGCGTTGAAGGCATCCGGACGATTCAGGGTGAGAATGCCGATCTCGCCTTCGATCGTCAGGTCGAGGTTTTCCAGGGTCGGGGGCGCTGCGCTTGGTGCCTTCATCGGGAGGTCAGGCTACCCCAATGTCTACCCTTCGGAGGGTGACCGCAGCGGACGGAAAAGCCGACTCCCGCGAGGCCCGGATCGTGAGCGAGCGTCGGGCCCTGCCCGATGAGCCGGGTGTCTACCTGTTCCGGGACCGTGACGACGAGGTGATCTACGTCGGCAAGGCGATCTCGATCCGCAAGCGGGTGGCCTCCCACTTCAGTGGCGGAAATCCCGAGATGACCAGGCTGGTCGACCACTTCGAGTTCCTGGTCACCGGCTCCGAGTCGGAGGCACTGATCGCCGAACAGAACTTCATCAAGCGCTACCGGCCCCGCTTCAACATCAAGCTCCGCGACGACAAGTCGTACCCGTATATCGCGGTCAGCCTCGACGAGCCCTACCCGCGGGTTTACTTCACCCGGGAACGCCACCGGCCCGGACGGGCCTACTTCGGGCCCTTCTCCTCGGCTCGCCGGGTCCGCGAGACCCTGGACCTGCTGGGCAGGCTGTTCCAGTTCCGGACCTGCCAGGGCCGTGAGCCGGGCCGGAAATCCGGCAGTCCCTGCCTCGACTACTACATCAAGCGCTGCACCGCCCCCTGTGTCGATTACGTGAGCCAGGCCGAGTACCGGATGCAGATCGAGCAGGTGGTTGACTTCCTCTCCGGCCGGTACCAGCGGGTCGAGCGCGACCTGGAAGCGAGGATGGAGGCGGCAGCGGAGACCCGTAACTTCGAGTCGGCGGCAGTCTTCCGCGATCGGCTGCTCGCGGTCCGTTCGCTGTTCGAACGTCAGAGGATCAGCGGGTCGAAGGTCGGAACCGCGGATCTGATCGGTGTCGCGGTCTCCGGCAGGGACGCCAACGCCCAGGTGTTCCAGGTCCGGGACGGGATCCTCGCCGAGCGGCAGTCGTTCTATCTCGAAAACCCGGCCGAACGTGACCTGGCCGAGGTCACGGCCGAGTTCATCGAGCAGTACTACACGGCCTCTCCGGCGATCCCGGGGCGGATCGTGCTCGGCCCGGAGATGGCGGGGCGGGCCGAGGAGCTCGAACGCCTGCTGAGCGACCGGCGTTCGGGGTCCGGGGTCGGGGTGCGGATCGCCGAGCGGGGTGACACCCGCCGCCTGCGGGAGTTGGCCGAACGGAACGCGAAGCTGGCCCTCGACCAGGATCAACTCCGGTCCGAACACCGTCGTCAGCGTCGGGTCGAGTCACTCTCGGCGCTGGCCGAGGCGCTCGGGCTGGCCGAACTTCCGGTCCGGATCGAGGGATTCGACATCTCCAACCTGGGTGGCACCCACACGGTTGCCTCGATGGTGGTATTCGAGGGTGGTCGCCCGAAGAAGTCCGATTACCGCCGTTTCCGCATTCGCGGTGAGATCGGCCATGAGGGACCGGACGACTTTGCCTCGATGGGGGAGGTCCTCGGACGGCGCATGGCGCAGTATCGGGAACAGACCGATCGCTCGCCCCATGACCAGGGTCGGGATGCCAGTTTCGCGGCGCTGCCATCGGTGGTGATGATCGATGGTGGCAAGGGGCAGCTGGCCGCCGGCCTGAAGGAACTGGGGGAGTTCGTCGACCTCGGGGTCACGGTGATCAGCCTCGCCAAACGGGAGGAGGAGGTTTTCACGTCCGGCAGTTCCAGACCGCTTGATCTCCCCGCTGATTCGGAGGCCAATCTGCTGCTGCAGCGGGTTCGGGACGAGGCCCACCGGTTCGCGATCACCCACCATCGCGGTCGCCGCGACCGGGCGATGACCGAGTCGGTGCTGGATGGGCTCCGGGGTATCGGCCCGGCCCGCAAGCGCATGCTGCTCCGACACTTCGGGTCGCCGGACCGACTGATCGAAGCCACCCGGGAAGAGGTGGAGTCGGTGCCCGGCCTGCCCGGTAAGGTGGCCCGCGACATTCACGAGCAACTGAACAGGATCTGAGTCGGGTGGGCGAGAGAGAGCGAGATCCGGGAGCAGGCCGGCATTCGACCGGTGACGCCGGAGGGACGGACCGGGACGTGCGGCTGGTGGTGATCACCGGTCTCTCGGGTGCCGGCAAGTCGGCCGCGATCGCCGCCTTCGAGGACAACGGGTACTTCAGCGTGGACAACCTGCCGCCCCAGATGATCGGGGCGCTGGGCGACCTCTTCCAGCTTCCGGGGAGCGGGGTTGAACGAGCGGCGGTGGTCTCGGACGTGAGGAGCGGCGAGTACTTCGCGCAGCTGCTCGAGGTCCTGGACGACCTCGAACGCCAGGGGCTGGCCCCGATGCTGCTCTTCCTCGAGGCCAACGAGGAGATCCTGACCGACCGCTACAAGGAGACCCGCCGTCGTCACCCGATGGCCCCCGAAGGGCGGATCCTCGATGGCATCGCCCGTGAGCGCCAGCTGCTCGCTCCGCTCCGGGCCCGGGCCGACTTCGTGATCGACACGACCAACCTGACCTCGGCGATGCTTCGGCGGCGGATCACCGAGGAGGTGGTGGCCGAGGAGGACGAGGGGCGGATGGCGGTCAGCCTGCTCTCCTTCGGGTTCAAGAACGGTCCGCCCCGGGATGCCGACATCACCCTCGACGTGCGGTTCCTGCCGAACCCGCACTGGGTTCCCGAGCTGCGTCCGATGACCGGGCTCGACCAGGAGGTCCGGGACTACGTGGAGGAGGGGACCCAGGCCGGCGAGTTCTACGGCCGGTTGATGCCCCTGGTCGACTTCCTGATCCCGGCCTATGTGGCCGAAGGCAAGAGCCACCTGACGATCGCGATCGGCTGCACCGGTGGTCGCCATCGTTCGGTCACCGTGGCGGAGCGGGTCTGGCGGGACCTGGCGAAGCGCAACGACGTCGTGGTCAGGGTGACTCACCGGGACCTGGCCTGAACCGGGCCGGTCGGCCGGGCGCCACTCCTGCGGGCGGCATCGTAGAGTTCGCGGCCGTGGCGGAATCGGTCATCTCAATTCGGGGTTTGCGCAAGACGTACGGCGACCGGGAGGCGGTGCGCGGTATCGACCTTGAGGTTCACGCCCACGAGGTGCTGGCCGTGCTCGGACCGAACGGTGCGGGCAAGACCACCACGATCGAGATCCTCGAGGGGTACCGCGACCGGACCGCCGGCGAGGTGGAGGTGCTCGGGATCGATCCCGGGCACGGGACCAGGGAGTGGCGCGGACGACTCGGGATCGTGCCGCAGGACACGGCGCTCCAGCCGTACCTGACGGTTCGGGAATCACTCGAGCTCTACGCGGGATACTTCCCGGCCCCGAAATCGGTGGCCGAGGTGGTTGCCCTGGTCGGACTTGAAGGTCAGGAGAAGGTCCGGGCCGGAAAGCTTTCCGGTGGTCAGAAGCGGCGACTGGATGTCGGCATCGCCCTGGTCGGCGACCCCGATCTGCTCTTCCTCGACGAGCCGACCACCGGCTTCGACCCCTCGGCTCGCCGCAACGCCTGGGAGATGGTCTCCGGGCTGCGCGACCTCGGCAAGACGATCGTGCTCACCACCCACTACATGGACGAGGCCCAGGCGCTTGCCGACCGGGTGGCGATCATCCGGGACGGCCGGCTGGTGGCGCTGGACACTCCGCAGAATCTCGGCGGACGGGAAAACCTCCCGACCCGGATCACCTTCCGGCTGGCCGCCGGCGCGGGGATTCCGGAAATCCCGGGACTGGGGCGTCCCGAGCCGGTCGCGGAGCATCCCGAGGGCGACATGGTTGTTCTGGAAACGCTCGATCCGGTTGCCGATCTCAACCGGCTGACCGGGTGGGCGGTCGAGCAGCGCGTCGAGCTGGAGGATCTCGAGGTCCGCCGGCCCAGCCTCGAAGAGATCTACCTGGAGGTCACCGGATGAGTTCTCTGCGTCTCGTGCTTCACGAGTTCAGGTTCGAGCAGAAGGTCTTCTGGCGCAATCCGGCCTCGGTCTTCTTCACGGCGATGCTTCCGGTGATCTTCCTGGTCATCTTCGCCACCATCTTCGGCGGCTCCGAGGTCCAGGGGATGGCGGTCGACACGACCACCTACTACATCCCGGCGATCATCACTCTGGCGGTGGTCTCGGCGGCCCTGGTCAGCCTCTCGGTCAACGTGGTGATTGACCGCGAGGCGGGCCTGCTCAAGCGGGGCCGCGGCACTCCGCTCCCGGCCTGGGTTTTCATCGCCGGACGGGTCGGCAACTCGATGATCATCTCGCTGGTGATGCTGATCCTGATCGCGGTGATCGGCCGGATCTTCTACTCGGTTCCATTCCCCTGGGAGCACCTGCCCGCCCTGCTGGTCGCCCTGCTGGTCGGGGCGGCCTCGTTCTGCTGCATGGGTCTGGCCCTCAGTGCGGCGATCCCGACCCGGGAGTCTGCCTCGCCGATCACCAACCTGATCTCGCTCCCGCTCTACTTTCTTTCCGGTGTCTTCATTCCCGAGGGCGAGATCCCGTCCGGGGTGCTGACCGTGGCCGGTTTCCTGCCGGTGCGCCCCTTCTTCCAGGCGTTTCTCGCCTGCTGGGACCCGACGACGGTCGGGGCCGGTTTCGAGTGGGGTCACTTGGCGGTGGTCGCCGCCTGGGGGCTGGCCGGTCTCCTGCTCGCGGTGCGCTGGTTCCGCTGGACCCCCCGGGCCTGAGCCTCGGGATCTGGCGCTCGCGTCGCTCTGTCGGCGCCGTGAAGCCGATCCAGTAGTGCTCGATTAGCAGGGAGTTCCGGAAAAGGCTTGACTTTCCCGGTCGAGTGTGCATAATCTCACACCCAATTGGTCCGACCATCGGACTAATGGGAACGAGAGAGGAATCAGGTATGTCGAACGCGCAAGCGAACGGGATCGATGCGGAAGCAAAGGTCAGGGAACTCGGGCTGGATCTGCCCGACTACTCCAAGACCCCGTACTACGGCCCCAACTACGGGACGATGAAGTCCCATCACCAGGTCGGAAACGTGCTCTATCTGAGCGGGCACATCCCCGAGTATCCGGACGGAACGGCGCTTCACCCGGGTCATCTCGGCGACGATGTGACGGTCGAACAGGGCTACGAGGCGGCGCGGCTCACCGCGATCAACTGCCTGGCCGGGATCCGGTACGCGATCGGCGATCTGAATCGGGTGAAGAGCCTGGTCCGTTCACTCAACTTCGTCGTATGCACCCCGGACTTCTACGAGGTAAACAAGGTCTCCTGCGGAGCAACCGACCTCTTCCTCGAAGTCTTCGGTGAGGAGCGGGGCCTCGGCGGCCGGGCCACGATCGGGGTGACCAGCCTCGCTGACAATCACTGCTTTGAAAACTGGCTGACCGTGGAGGTAGAGAACGATGAGTGACCACAATCCCGTCCCGACCAAGAGGCTCCGGTCGCGTCTTGCCCTGGCGTTCGCCGCGATCCTCATGGTTGTGGCTTCCACTGCCCTGGCGGCCTGCGGCACGAGTTCGGACTCGGGCGGCTCCGGAGAAGGCGGGGACATCGGCCTCGGCTACACGGCAACCCTCTCCGGTCAGTTCGCCAGCTACGGAACCGAGATGCAGGAGGGTGTCGATCTCGCGGTCAAGGAGATCAACGCCGAAGGAGGGGTTGACGGAAAGAAGTTCAAGGTCACCTCGGAGGACGACCTCGGCAAGCCCGGCAACGGGCCGGTGATCGCCCAGAAGTTCTGTGACAACTCCGACATCCATGCCGTGCTCGGCTACTCCTTCTCGAGCGTCGCCCTGGCCGCGGTCCCGATCTACGACCAGTGCGGACTGCCGGTACTGGCTTCGGCGGTGACCAGCCCCGAACTCTCCGGATCAAGTCCGTTCTTCTTCCGGAACATTCTCAGTGACAAGTTCCAGGGGCGTGAGATGGGCCTCTACACGGTCAACACCCTGGGGCTGAAGCGGATCGCCGTGCTCAACCAGAAGGACGACTACGGGGTCGGAACCGCCGAAGGCTTCATTGCCGGGGTGGAGGAAGCCGGTGGCGAGATTCTCAGCCGGGACGAGTACCAGCTCGGCACCACCAGCTTCGACAACCAGTTGACCAAGATCAAGGGTGAGAATCCGGATGCGATCTACATCGGGGGCTTCTACTCGGAGGCCGCAAAGATCGCCAAGCAGGCCCGGGCGATGGGCATGGACCAGCCGCTGCTCGGTACCGACGGCAGCTTCAGCCCCGATCTCCTGAAGCTGGGCGGAGCCGACGTCGAGGGAATGTACGTCTACGGGGTGTTCTCCTCGGATTCGGACGATCCCAAGGCGAAGAACTTCGTCAAGCGGTTCAAGGAGGAGAACGGCAAGGAACCGGCCAGTTGGGCGGCACTGGCGTACGACGCGGTCTACACGATCAAGGCCGCGATCGAGGAGTCCGGCGATTCCTCCCGCGAGGGGATTGCCGAAGGCCTGAAGAACCTGACCTATGACGGGGTCACCGGGCCGACCTCCTTCGATGAGAACGGTGACCGCAAGGGCAGGGTTCTGTTCATCCAGGTCAAGAACGGGAAGTTCGTCCTTGCCGACGAGCAGTAACAACCTCCCGGGAGATCGCCTCCCCCACCACCCCGCGGGCCGGACGGCCCGCGGGGCCCGGGAGGGGCGGACATGACCACCAGCTGGGAAGGGGTCCGGGTCGCGGCGACCCAGATCCCCGACGGGCTTTCGGCCACCCTGGAGAAGTTGATCCGGGACGGGTCGATCCCCCACCAGGAGCGTCTGCCCTCGGAACGGGAGCTGGCCGCCCGGCTGGGTGTCTCCCGGACCTCGCTCCGGGCCTCCCTGCGGGAGCTGGAGCTCAAGGGCATGGTCGACCGTCGGCCCGGCCGCGGCACCGTGGTGCTGAACCCGGCCGAGACCGGGGTCGGTCCCAGCATGCTTTCCAAGCTGGGCCGTCCCGAACGCGACATGCGTGAGGTGATGGATCTCCGCATCGTGATCGAGCCGCCGATTGCGGCCCTGGCCGCCGGACGGGCGACCGCCAGGGACATCCGTGAACTCCACCGGATCGTCGCCGAGATGGAGACCGGGGGGACGGATCGGGCCCCGGAACTGGACATCAACTTTCACCGTCAGATCGCCCGGTCCACCCACAATCCGCTGCTGAGCCAGCTGGTCGAGTTTGCCTCGGGCTGGATCGACGAAACCAGACCGCCGGGCGGGTTCAGCGAGCAACGGCTGGCCCGGTCGATCGAGGCTCACCGCCGGATCGTCGCGGCGATCGAGTCGAGGGACGCCGAGGCCTCCCGACAGGCGATGGCCGATCACATCAAACGAGTCTGGGAACTTCTGGACCCCGAGGAGGAGGCATGACCCAGTATCTGCTGAACGGTCTGATGCTAGGCGGAATCTACGGGCTGATGGCGGTCGCCTACAGCCTCGTCTACGGCGTGCTCGGCCTGGTCAACTTCGCTTTCGGCGAGATCTTCATGTTCGGTGCGTTCATCGCGCTGTTCGCGATGCAGGGGGAGATCCCCTTCGTCGACACGCAGATCGGTTTCATCGACGTCGGATTCCCGCTGGCTCTGCTGGTCGGGATCGTGGCCGCCGGCCTGCTCGGTGTGCTGGTCGAGAGGGTTGCCTACAAGCCGTTGCGTTCAGCCCCGATCCTCACCATGCTGATCGCGACCATTGCCGCCTCGCTGGTGCTCAGATCGCTGGCCCAGATCATCTTCGGGGACAACCAGCACCCGTTTCCGGATCCGGTGGCCGGAGACCCGGTCGAGATCTTCGGCACGATGGTCAGTCGGATCGACCTCCTGATCATGGCGGTCGGGGCAGCCGTAATGGTCGCAATCTCTCTGGTGATCGGAAAGACCTCGCTCGGTCGGGGGATCCGGGCTACCGCCCAGGATCCCGACACTGCCCGCCTGATGGGCATCAGCGTCGACCGGGTGATCGTCTCGACCTTTCTGATCGGCAGCATGCTGGCCGGACTGGCCGGGGTCCTCTACGCCGCCAAGTACCAGTTCGTGGATCCGATCATGGGGTTCCTGCCCTCCCTGAAGGCCCTGGTGGCGGCGGTCGTCGGCGGCATCGGGAACGTCCCCGGGGCGTTCATCGGAGGAATCATGATCGGGCTGATCGAGGCGCTGGCCGGGGGCTACATCCCGGGTGGATCGGCCTGGCGTGATGCGATCGTCTTCGTCGTCCTCGGCGTGATGCTCTGGGTCAGACCCCAGGGCCTGCTGGGGGTCCGGGTGGTGGAGCGCGCATGAACCCGGCTGCCGTTCCCGAACTCGCAGGTGCTCCGCCTTCGGGCCGCGGCGGGCTTGTCTCCCGCCTGCTGCTTCCCGCCTTCCTGGCGATCATCGTGCTGATGCCGATGATGATCACCTCGGATCGCTGGATGCGGGTGCTGCTGCTGGTCGTGATCTACGTGGTCCTCGCCTCCGGGCTGAACCTGCTGGTCGGATACGCCGGCCTGCTCGACCTGGGGTACATCGCATTCTTTGCGGTCGGTGCCTACTTCACCTCGATCATCACGGTGAAACTGGCGATGGACACCTTCGGGATGGCGAGCGGCGACCTCTGGTGGCTCTTCTTCGTCAACCTGGCGCTGGCCGGGTTCTTCACCGCCGGGATCGGGGTGATCCTCGGCTATCCGACCCTGCGGGCCAGAGGTGACTACCTGGCGATCATGACCCTCGCGTTCGGCGAGGTCGTCCGGCTGATTGCGATCAACTGGACCGGACTGACCAACGGGCCGATCGGGATCCGGGACGTGCCGACCGTCCAGATCGCCGGACAGGAACTGCTCGATCCGTTCTACCTCTACTACGTGGCGGTGGCGATCGCGGCGCTTGCCCTGTTCGCGATCTACCGCCTGGTGGCCTCACACATCGGCCGCGCCTGGGTGGCGATCAGGGAGGACGAGCTGGTCGCCGAGTGCATGGGCGTGAACACCCACCGTTACAAGCTGCTGGCCTACGCCAGCGGAGCATTCTTCGCGGGGACGATCGGGGTCTTCTTCGCCCACACCCAGCAGTTCATCAACCCGGACAGCTTCACCCTTGAGGACAACCTGCTGGTGCTCTCCCTGGTCATTCTCGGCGGAGCGGGCACGATGTGGGGTCCCGTGGTCGGCGCCTCGATCTGGATCCTGTTCCAGGAGTGGGCTTCCGATCAGGCGCTGGTCCAGGAGTACCCCCAGCTCCGGATGCTGGCGCTCGGGGTGTTGATCCTGGTGGTGATCCGCTTCCTGCCCCGCGGGATCGTTCACCAGCGGCCCCGGCTCGGTTTCGGGGTGGGCCAGCCGTGGTGGCGCCGCAAGGGTGAAGCGACCCTGCTGGCCGACACCGGTGACGAGCCGCCGCTCAAGTCGCGTGCCCCGGACGGATCGGTTCTGCTCAAGGGCACGGATCTCTCCTGCTCCTTCGGTGGCGTCCAGGCCCTCCAGGGCATCGATCTCGAGGTCCGGTCCGGCGAGGTCCTCGGCGTGATCGGTCCCAACGGGGCCGGCAAATCCACTCTGTTCAACGTGCTTTCGGGGGTCGCCGCCCGGGATGGAGGGGAGCTTGAGATCAACGGTGAGCCGGTCGAACGGGAGCGCCCCAGTGACACCCATCGCCGGGGTCTCGCCCGGACCTTTCAGAACATCCGGGTGATGCCCCAGATGACCGTTGCCGAGAATCTCCTGGTCGGGGCTCACGATGAAGTCCGGGCAAACCCGATCTCGGTGGTGCTCCGCAAGCGCCGGGTCCGGGAGGCCGAACACCGGGCCCATCTCGAGGCTCGCGATGCGCTGGACTTCGTCGGGGTCGGGGGGAAGGCAGGGACCGAGGTGACCGCCCTCTCATACGGTGACAAGCGGCGCACCGAGATCGCCCGAGCACTCATGGGAGATCCCCGGATCGTCCTCCTCGACGAGCCCGCGGCCGGTATGAACCCGTCCGAAACCGCCGAACTGGGCAACCTGATCGCGGCGATGAAGGAACGCGGCCTGGCGGTGGTCCTGATCGAGCACGACATGGGCATGCTGATGTCGGTTTCCGACCGGGTTCTGGTGCTGAATCACGGAGTCAAGATCGCCGAGGGAACCCCGGCTGAGATCCAGCAGCATCCCGAAGTTCTGGCGGCCTACCTCGGGGATGAGGTCTGATGCTTCAGGTGAAGGACCTGCGGGTCGGATACGACGGGAACGAGGCTCTGAAGGGCGTCTCGCTGGAGATCGGCAGCGGCGAGCTGGTCGCCCTGATCGGCGCCAACGGGGCGGGCAAGACCACTCTGCTCAGGACGATCTCGGGTCTGCACCGCCCGATCTCGGGAACGATCGAGTTTGCGGGAGAGTCGGTGCTTTCCCGGTCTCCGGAAGGGCTCGCCCGGGACGGGCTGGTTCACGTTCCCGAGGGAAGAAACGTCTTTCCCCGGATGTCGGTGAAGGAGAATCTGCTGGTTGCTGCCTGGCGGCGGCGGAGCGGCGTGGCCGAGGACATGGACCGGATCCACGACCTTTTCCCGGTTCTGGCCGAACGTCAGAACCAGCACGCGTACACGCTCTCGGGAGGCGAGCAGCAGATGCTGGCGATCGGACGGGCGATGATGCGGCAGCCAAGGCTGCTGATGCTGGACGAACCGTCGATGGGTCTGGCTCCGAAGATCACGCGTGAGGTGTTTGACCTGATCCGGCAGATCCACTCCTCCGGGACCCCGGTTCTGCTGGTCGAACAGAACGCGAAATCGGCTCTTGGCCTTGCCGATCGGGCCTATGTGCTTGCCACCGGTGAGGTGGTGGCTTCCGGCTCGCCGAAGGACCTGATGGAAAGCGACACGATCCAGCGTGCCTACCTGGGAGGAGACGAGTGATGGACTTCAAGTGTGCGATTGCGGCGCCCCACACGCTTGCGACCGAGGCCGGCGAGAAGGCGGTTCGGGACGGTGGAAACGCGATCGATGCGGCGCTTGCGGCGGCGGCGGCCCTCACCGTGGTCTACCCGCACATGTGCTCGATCGGCGGGGATCTCTTCGCCCTTGTCGGGCTTCCCGGCGGCGAGGTCGTCGCGGTCGACGGGAGTGGCGCCGCGGCGGCGGGGGTTGACGCCGAGGCGCTGGCCGGACGGTACGGCGAGATGCCCACCGGGGGGATCGACACGGTAACCGTCCCCGGGGTCCTCTCCGGCTGGGACGAGGTCGCTTCGCTCGGCTCGGTTCGGGGTTCTGCCGGGTACGTGGAGGCGGCGGCCGCCTTCGCTGCGGACGGAGTCCCGGTTGCCCCGTCGCTGGCCGAGGCGATCCTCCAGGATCGGGCCTCGATCTCAACCGATGAAGGGATGCGGGCGATCTTCGCCCGCGACGGCAAGCAGCTCGGTGTCGGCGACCCGCTGATCCAGCCCGAACTGGCCGAGAGCCTGCGGCAGATTGCCGCCGAGGGAGCCGGTGCCTTCTACCGGGGGTCGCTGGGCAGCCGGTTCCTGGAGGGCCTCAACCGGCTCGGTTCGCCCCTTTCTCGCGAAGACCTGGCCGAACACCGAGCTACCCGATCCGGCCCGCTGAGCGGGCAGTTCGGCGGACTCGAGGTGATGACCTCTCCGCCCGGATCCCAGGGGTTCGTGCTGCTCGAAATGCTGCAGGCGATCGAAGTTTCCGGGCGGGACGACCTGCTCGGAGACGGGGCGGGGCTGCTCGCCTGGATTGCGAGGCTCGCGTCGGCCGACCGGGATCGTCATCTCGCCGATCCCGGATTCGCCGACGTTCCGCTCGCGGAGCTGCTTTCGCCCGAATACGCTGCGGAGCTGGTGTCCAGGGCCGAGTCGGCCCCCGGTCAGGAGCGGTCGCTCCCACCCCAGCCACCCCGGCCGACCGGAGACACCGTCGCGGTGGTCGCCGCCGACTCCGACGGGCGGGCGGTCTCCCTGATCCAGAGCGTGTTCCACGCATTTGGATCGGGGATCCTCGAACCCGCGACCGGGATAATCTCCCACAACCGTGGCGCCTGTTTCTCACTTGACCCGTCCTCACCCAACCGGATTGCCCCCGGCAAGCGTCCGGCCCACACCCTGATGCCGGTGCTGGTCCGGGACGAAGGCGGACGACTCTCCGCCCACGGGACGATGGGCGGCCGGGCCCAGCCCCAGATCCACACCCAGCTGCTGTTGCGGCGGCTGGCCGGCAGTGATCCCGGCCGGGCGGTTGCTGCGCCGCGGTTCGTGGTCGGTGGTCTCGACGCCGGGTCCGAGCTCGATCTGATCTACGCCGAGGACGACCTCGACCCCGGGGCGGCAGCCGCCCTCGAACGGTCGGGGCTGGAAATGCGTGCCGGCGGAGTGCTCGACGAGATCGTCGGACATACCGCCCTGGCCGTGAGCACCGACACCGGGCTCCGGGCCGCCAGCGACCCTCGCGCGGACGGCAGTGCGGGCACGGTCGAAAGGGGCGGATGAGCGTGCAGGAGGCGGCTGCCGGCGGCGAAGGCGCCGGGCGGTTCTACCTGGCGATCGGCCTGATCGGCGGGCTGCTCTCCGGGCTGCTCGGGATCGGCGGGGGCACGGTGATGGTCCCGTTGATGGTGCTCTGGCTGGGAACTGCCCAGCGCGAGGCGCATGCGCTCAGTCTCGCCGCAATCATTCCGATCAGCCTGGTCGCCGTAGCGGTGTACGGGCAGGCCGGCAAGGTCGACCCGCTGGCCGCGCTCGCCTTGACCCTCGGTGCGATCTTCGGAGCCAGGGTGGGGGCCGGGCTGCTGGCCAAGGCTTCCGAGCGTCCGCTCAAGTTCGCCTTCGGGTTCTTCCTTCTGGTTGCCGCCCTTCTACTCGTCCTGGAGCCCTGAGATGGATTTCTCGCCATTCCTGATCGTGCTGGTGGCCTTCGGCGTGATGAGCGGCACCCTGGCCGGGCTGCTTGGCGTGGGCGGCGGCATCTTCATGGTTCCCTTTCTCGTTCTCGCGGTCGGCCTGACCCAGCAGGAGGCGCAGGCAACCTCCCTCCTGGTCGTGCTTCCGACCGCGGTGGTGGCGACCTGGTCCCTGCACCGAAGTGGCGTGGTGGATCTGCGGAAAGCCCTGAAGATCGGCTTGAGCGGAATCGTCGGCAGCGTCGCCGGGGCGGCGCTCGCACTTCACCTCCCCGGGCAGGTCCTGAAGATCTGCTTCGCGATCCTGCTGGTGATCGTCGGCGTCAAGCTGCTTCGTGACGCTCAGAAGATGAAACCTGGCCAGAAGGGGCCGCCTCGGCCCGGTGACCATGTCGTTCCCGCCGACTCGGTCGAGCCATGAGTGGCGCGACGTCATTGCGGACCCGGACCGTCTAGCCTGCCAGCGTGCTCCATCACGTTGTACTTGAAGTCTCCGACCTGGACCGCGCCGCAAGGTTCTACGACGCGATGCTCTCGCCGCTGGGCTGGCGTCGTCACGTAAACGAGGGCGGGACCGTCGGCTACGGGATCTCCCGGGCGATCCTGTTCATCTCGGAACGGGCCGGGGTTCGCCCGGAGGGCACCCTGGTCAGTCTCGCGGCCCCGGGGATCGCCGCGGTCAAGGCATCCTGGGAGGCCGGTTGCCAGTCAGGAGGCTCGAACGTCGCCCGTCCGGGGGAGACCAGCGCCCACGGCTCCGGCTCCTACTCCGCTTTTCTCCGGGATCCGGACGGACACGATCTCGAGATCACCGTCGGGACCGACTGATCCGGTTTCCCGACAGGAGGTGATTTCGAGGGGTCGAGTCGACCGAACCCTTCGCCTTTCGGAGATCGGCAGAAAGCCGAAAGCCTCGCGCATCGCGCCTCAATACAATCCGTCTCCCTATCCCGAGTTCTCCCAGGAGGCTTTAAAGCGAATGAGTGTCAAGGTGGCGATCAACGGTTTCGGACGGATCGGACGCAACGTGTTCCGCGCAGCGAAGGAATCGGGCGCCGACATCGAGTTCGTGGCGATCAACGATCTGACCGACAACCAGACCCTGGCTCACCTGCTCAAGTACGACTCGATCCTGGGACGCTTCCCCGGCGAGATCGAGGCGACCGAGGGATCGATCATCGTCGACGGCAAGGAGATCCGGGCCCTGGCGGAACGGGACCCGGCAAAGCTGCCCTGGTCCGAGCTCGGCGTGGACGTCGTGCTCGAGTCCACCGGTTTCTTCACCGCCCGCCCGGATGCGGCCAAGCATCTCGATGCCGGTGCCAAGAAGGTGATCATCTCGGCTCCGGCCAAGGAGCCGGACGTGACCGTCGCCCTCGGCGTGAACTTCGGTGATTACGACGTCGAGAACCACCACATCATCTCGAACGCCTCCTGCACCACCAACTGCCTGGCGCCGTTCGCCAAGGCGATCAACGACTCGGTCGGCATCGAGTACGGGCTGATGACCACGATCCACGCCTACACCTCGGACCAGCGTCTTCAGGACATGCCCCACAGCGATCTCCGTCGGGCCCGGGCGGCCGCAGCCAACCTGATCCCGACCACCACCGGTGCCGCCAAGGCCGTCGGCCTGGTCCTGCCGGAACTGGCCGGGAAGCTGAACGGCTTCGCGGTCCGCGCCCCGGTGATCACCGGCTCTGCGGTCGACCTCACCTTCACCCCGTCGAAGGCCACCTCGGCCGAAGAGGTGAACGCGGCGGTCAAGGCCGCGGCCCAGGGTGAACTCAAGGGGATCCTCTCCTACACCGAGGATCCGATCGTCTCGACCGACATCATCACCGACCCGCACTCCTCGATCTTCGATGCGGACCTGACCCAGGTGATCGGTGACGGCAACCTGGTCAAGGCGGTCTCCTGGTACGACAACGAGTGGGGCTACTCGAACCGCTGCGTCGAGCTGCTGGGCAAGGTCCTCTAGCCCGGACCGAGCAGCGGATCACGGACAGATGGCATTTGATCGGGCTTCGGTCCGGGACGCGGAGGTCGATGGCCGCCGCGTCCTGGTCCGGGCCGACCTCAACGTCCCGCTCGAGGACGGCCGGATCACCGACGACACCCGGATCCGGGCGGCGCTCCCGACGATCGAGAGCCTGATCGAGCGCGGGGCACGGGTCGTTCTCTGTTCCCACCTGGGCCGTCCCGGGGGAGAGGTCAGGCCGGAACTCTCCCTCGCCCCGGTCGCGGAGCGGCTGGCCGAACTGATCGGCCGGCCGGTCGGGCTGGCCGGTGATGTCGCCGGGGAGTCGGCCCGCGAGCAGGTACTCGACCTCGAGCCCGGGAATGTGCTGCTGCTGGAGAACACCAGGTTCGAACCGGGCGAGACCAGAAATGATCCGGATCTGGCCAGGGCTCTGGCCGGACTTGCAGATCTCTACGTGAACGATGCTTTCGGCGCCGCCCATCGAGCCCACGCCAGTACCGCCGGCGTGTCCGGACTGCTCCCGGCCTTTGCCGGGCTGCTGCTGGAGCGGGAGGTCGAGAACCTGAGTTCGGTGGCCGAAGATCCGGCCCACCCGCTGGTGGTCGTTCTCGGCGGCGCCAAGGTTTCGGACAAGGTCGGGGTGATCGACCGTTTTCTCGAGATCGCCGACCGGATCCTGATCGGTGGCGCGATGTGCTTCCCGTTCTTCCGGGCCCAGGGGCACTCGATCGGGGCTTCGCTCTGCCATGAGGACGATGTCCCCCTCGCCGGTCAGGCACTCGACAAGGCCGCGGCGGGTTCCTGCGAGCTGATTCTGCCGATCGACCTGGCCCTCGGCCGCGAGTTTTCCGCCGATACCGAGTTCCGGAACCTGGACGGGGTCGAGGTCCCGGACGGCTGGATGGGACTGGACATCGGACCGCGGTCGGCTTCGGACTACGCCGGTCGGATTGCCGACGCCGGCACCGTTCTCTGGAACGGGCCGATGGGTGCATTCGAACTCGATCCGTTCGCGGCGGGAACCCGGGCGGTCGCCGAAGCGGTGGCTGCCACGCCGGGCCGCACGGTGGTCGGCGGGGGTGACTCGGTCGCCGCCCTGGCGAAGTTTGACCTGACCGGCGCGGTCGACTGGGTGTCGACCGGAGGCGGGGCATCACTCGAACTGCTCGAAGGAAAGACCCTTCCCGGCGTCGCCGCGCTGAACAAGGCATGATCAGCACCATGAGCCGACGTCCCTTCATTGCCGCGAACTGGAAGATGAACAAGACGGCCACCGAGGCCGACGAGTTTCTCGACGCTTTCCTCCCGACCCGCTCCCCGGGCGGGCCGGAAGTGGTTATCTGCCCGACCTTTCTGGCCCTGGGTCGGGTTGCAGAGCGCTGCGCCGGGACCCCGGTTTCGGTGGCCGCGCAGAACATGCACTTCGAGGACGAGGGTGCCTTCACCGGTGAGATCTCGGCCCCGATGTTGCTCGATCTCGGGGTCGATGCCGTTGTCCTCGGACACTCCGAGCGTCGCCAGTTTTTCGGTGAGACCGACGAGGCGCTGGCCCGCAAGGTTCCCCGGGCGATCGCGGCCGGTCTCACCCCGATCCTCTGTGTCGGTGAAACCGAGGCCCAGCGCAAGAGCGGGGAGACCGATGAGGTGCTTTCCGGCCAGGTCCTGACCGACCTGGCGGAGGTCCACGACTCCGACCTCGAGCAGGTGGTGATCGCCTACGAGCCGATCTGGGCGATCGGCACCGGCCTGACCGCAACCCCGGACCAGGCCCAGGAGACGATCGGCTCGATCCGGAATCTGCTGCGCCGCCGTGACCCGGAAGCCGCCGGGAAGATCCGGATCCTCTACGGAGGATCGGTCAAGCCGGACAACGCGGCCGAGCTGCTCTCCCTGCCGGATATCGACGGCGCGCTGGTCGGCGGTGCCGCCCTCGACCCGGAGGGTTTCGGCAGGATCGCCGATGCCGCCCCGGAGGATCGGGGATGAACCCGCCCGCGGTGGCCGGAACCGCCCCGGACCCGCTCGCTGCACTGCCCGTCCCGTCGCTCGCCCTCGTCATCCTCGACGGCTGGGGACTCGCCCCGCCCGGACCGGGCAACGCGATCTCCCAGGCGGCAACCCCTAACTTCGATCATTTCTGGAGTCAGTATCCGCACACCGAGCTTTCTGCCCAGGGTCCCGATGTCGGCCTGCCGGAAGGGCAGATGGGCAACTCCGAGGTCGGGCACCTGAACCTGGGGGCCGGGGCGATCGTCAAGCAGGATCTGGCCCGGATCGACGCCGCCGTCGCCGACGGCAGCTTCTTTGACAACGAGGCCCTGGTCGCCGCCTGCCGGCGGGCGGCGGCGAGTCCCCACGGGAGGCTTCACCTGATCGGCCTGGTTTCCGATGGCGGCGTTCACTCCGGCTGGGAGCACCTCGAGGCCTGCGTCGAGCTGGCCTCCCAGGAGGGGGTGCCCGACGTCGTCTTCCACGCAATCACCGATGGCCGCGATACCCTGCCACATGGCGGCGCGAAGTACGTCGAGGAGCTGGAACGCTGGCTGCGGTCGGCCGGCCGGGTCGGCACGGTCAGCGGGCGCTACTACGCGATGGACCGTGACACCCGCTGGGAGCGGATCAAGCTGGCATACGATGCGATCGTCCACGGTGAGGGGGTGGTCGCGACCGACGCTGCCACAGCGATCGCCGACTCCTACGAAGGCGGCCAGACCGACGAGTTCATCAAGCCCGCCGTGATCGGGGACTACCAGGGCGTCGAGAGCGGAGACGTCGCGATCTTCATCAACTTCCGGCCGGACCGCGCTCGGGAACTGACCATGGCCCTGGCCGATCCGGACTTTTCCGAGTTCACCCGCTCCGGCGGGCCGGTCCTCGACCTGACCACGATGACCTCGTACCGCAAAGGCTGGAACTATCCGGTGGCTTTTCCGGAGCAGCGACCGAAGGTCACGCTGGCCCAGGTGATTTCGGAGTCCGGTGGCCGACAGCTTCACGTGGCCGAAACCGAGAAGTACGCCCACGTCACCTATTTCTTCAACGGTGGCCGCGAGGAGGAGTGGGGTGGGGAGGAACGCCGCCTGGTCGAATCCCCGCGGGACGTTCCGACCTACGATCACAAGCCCGAGATGAGTGCCCGGGCGGCGGCCTCGGCCTTCATCGAGGGCTGGCAGAAGGACTCGCCCCGGTTCGGCATCATCAACTTCGCCAATCCCGACATGGTTGGCCACACCGGGGTGATTCCGGCCGCGGTGTCGGCAATCGAGGCGGTTGACGACTGCCTCGGCCGGGTCGTCGAGACGGTGCTCGCATCCGGCGGGGCCTGCCTGATCACTGCCGATCACGGCAACGCCGACAACATGCTGGAGCCGGACGGGTCTCCCAACACGGCCCACTCGCTCAACCCGGTTCCGTTGATCCTGACGGTTGAGGGACCGGCCCTGACCGGTGGCGGAATCCTCGCCGACGTCGCCCCGACCATCCTCGAAGCCCTCGGCATCGATCAGCCGGAAGAGATGACCGGCCACTCCCTGATCACCTAACCCGGATGAGGAGGTTTGCTCCCTCCTTTCCCACTTCCGGGCCTTGTGGCTGGGTCGGGCGATGGACCAACCCGGTGGCCGACGGGTCCTGTCCGCGTTTATTCTTTTGACATTCGCTCCCGCTCGGTGTCAAAAGCAAAAAACCCGGCCACCCGCCGGAGTGTCGCTCGTGTAACACCCCGCACCCAAGGTGGGTCGGTTCACGTTCACTGAGTTGCCGGTGCCACGACCACTGTTGATGGTCGGGTGATGGGGGTTTTGGCGGTGTGGCAACAAAACCCCCATCGCCCGGCCTCACCACAGAGTCCGATGCGTTGTCATGGAGGTGGCTCTGCGCTGATGGGTCGATAGGGTGGCTCGGTGCGCCTGGACCCGGGGAGACTCAGTTTCGAGATCGTCGCCCGGGACGGGGATGCACGGCGTGGGAATCTGGTCACCGGACACGGCCCGGTCGAGACTCCGGCCTTCATTCCGTTGGCGACCAAGGGGTCGGTTCGCGGACTGGCTTCACGCGAGGTCCGGGAGCTCGGTTTCGAGCTGGTGCTCGGCAACACCTACCACCTGCTGGTCGCTCCGGGACCGGAGCGGATTGCGGCCGCCGGTGGCCTGCACCGGTTCATGGGCTGGGATCGGGCGATCATCACCGATTCAGGCGGTTTCCAGGTCTTTTCTCTGGCCCACGGCGGGGTGGCCGAGGAGATCAAGGGGAGCGGCCGGGTCATGCACGGGCTGGCCAAGACCCTGGGGATAGAGGAGGAGGGGGTGCGTTTCCGTTCCTACCGGGATGGTTCCGAGCTGATGCTTTCACCGGAGAGCTCGATGTCGGTTCAGGCCTCCCTCGGTTCCGACATCGCCCTCGTGTTTGACGAGTGCACCCCGTTTCACGCCGACCGTGAGTACACCGCCCGTTCAACCGAACGTACTCATCGCTGGCTCGATCGCTGCCTCGAATGGCACCGGCAGAACGGGCCCTCCGACCAGGCGGTTTTCGGCATCATCCAGGGTGGAACCCATGCCGACCTGCGGAAAGAGTCATGTGAGTACGTATCGGCCGCCGGGGTTGACGGGATCGCGATCGGCGGAACCCTCGGCCGCGACAAGCAGGAGATGGCCGAGGTGCTCGGTTTCACCATGCCCCATCTGCCGCGCGAGGCACCGAAGCATCTGCTCGGAATCGGCGAGGTGGACGACCTGATGCGTGGAATTGCGCTCGGGATCGATCTGTTCGACTGTGCGGTGCCGACCCGACTGGCCCGCCACGGCATGGCTCTGGTCGCCGACCCGGAGCATCGGTTCCGGCTTGACATTCGCAAGTCCCGCTTTGCCGGGCAGCGCGGCCCACTTGCCGACGGCTGCCCCTGTGTCGCCTGTTCCGGGTACGAGCGTGACTATCTGAACTACATCTCGAAATCCGAGGAGCTGACCGCCGTCCGACTGCTGGTCGAGCACAACCTGACCTGGATGGAACTGCTGATGCGGGGCGCCCGCGAGGCGATCACCGCCGGCGAGTTCGGTTCCTACAGCGCGGCGATCCTGGCGGGAGCAAGCCCCTGGGATGCCGCAGCGTCCCCGAAAGCCGTTTCACAGGAGGTCGCGGGCGATGAGTGAACCCCTGATCGAGCTTGATCGACTGAGCAAGCATTTCGGTTCGATCAAGGCTCTGACCGAGCTCTCCCTGGTTGTTCCGGAAGGCACCGTCTGCGGGCTGCTCGGGCCCAACGGTTCCGGCAAGACGACTGCGATCAGGGCTCTGCTCGGGCTGAGTCGTCCCACCTCGGGCTCCACTCGTCTGCTCGGCCAGGCCCCGGGAACTCCAGGGTTCCGGTCGGCGATCCACCAGTCCGGCTCCCTGATCGAGGGTCCGGCGCTCTACGGGCGGGCCACCGGCCGGCAGAACATGCGGATCCAGGCCCGCGCCCGCGGTCTCGACGACGACCGGGCCGGCATCGACGAACTGCTCGAGCTGGTCGGGCTGTCCGACCGGGCCGGTACACGGGCCCGCACCTACTCGCTCGGCATGAAGCAGCGACTCGGGCTCGCCCTGGCCCTGATCGGCAAACCCCGGCTGGTCATTCTCGACGAGCCGACCAACGGTCTCGATCCGTCCGGAATCGTCGAGATGCGCGAACTGATCCGCAACCTGCCCGAGCGCGGGGTGACGGTGCTGGTTTCATCCCATCTGCTGGCCGAGGTGCAGCTGATGTGCGACCGGGTGACGATCATCAACCGGGGGTCGCTGGTCGCCGACGGAACCCTGGCCGAGGTGCTGGCCAGGGCCGGCGGCGAGGATGCGTTCCGGGTGACGGTCGACCCCGCCCGGGGTGAGGCGGCCGTGGCCACGCTCAGCGCCTCCGGGCTGACCGCCGCCCTCACCGGCCCGGGACAGGTCAGTGTGACCGGATGCCGGGACGGCTCCGCAATCACCAGGGCACTCGCCGGAAACGGGATCTACCTGAGCGGGCTTGCGGCATCCGCGGCGAGTCTCGAGAACGTATTCCTCGCTCTTACGGACGGAGGCGACGATGGCGGCTGAACTCCTCAAGATCCGGTCGATGCCGACCCCGCTCTGGTGCGGGATCGTGATTGCGGCGCTGTTCCTCGCGGGTCTGGTCGTGACCGCCGTCTGGGGTGCGGGCGGGGACCTGGACACTCTCACCCTGATCCAGTTCCCCACTGCGATCTGCTCGGTGGTGCTCGGAGTCTGGATCTTCGGGGTCGAGTACGGCCAGAACACGATGCGTCGCACGGTTGCCGCGGACCCCGACCGCGTTCGCCTCGTTGCGGTGAAACTCGGCGCGGCCCTGCTGGTTGTGGCAGTCGTGACCGTCCTCGTCTTCATGCTCGCCCTGGCCCTGTACGGGCTGGCCAACTCGGGTCACGATTTCGAGTTTCCCGTCGATGACCTGTTCCGGCGTGGTGCCGACTCGCTGTTCTCGAACCTCGTCTACATGCTGGTCGGCGCCGGTTTCGCGATGATCACCGCCTCGATGGCAGGCGGGATGGCGGCAACCCTGGTCTTCATCTTCGTGCTGGATGGGATGCTCTCCCTGCTTCCGAAGGTCGGCGACTTCACCTTCGGTCTGGCGGTGGCCGATCTCAGTGTCTGGATCACCGGGTCGGATGCCGGCGGGCTGACCGCCGGAGCGGGGCACTCCCCGGGGATCGCCCTGCTGATCGTCGCCGCCTGGGTGTGTCTGCTGCTTGGCGCGGGTGCGAATCGCCTGATCCGGAGCGACGTCAAGTAGGTCTCCCCGGAGCCGCCCGGATCGGGCCGGTCAGCGGGTGTTCTCGCGGAGGGTGTCCTTGAGTTCCCGGGTCAGGCCGTCAACCGTCCGGCCGGTCCACTGCTGGACCTTCACCGAGGCACTGCGGTCGGTCAGCGCGATCACCCCGGCCGCGACCGCCGCCGCGATCAGGATCAGCGCGATCATGCCCATGAAGAACCGGACCGTGGACCGGAAGAAGGAGCGTTTGCGGCGCGTCGGCGGGGGGACCAGTGGTTCGCGGTAGCGGGGCGGTGGCGGGGTCGGACGGTGCGCGGTCCGGGTGGTCCGCTCGAGCGGTCGGGTCGCGGTTTCGGCCCTGGTGAACGGCGGAGGCGCCTCTTCCTCGGCCAGGATCTCGGTCACGTCTTCGCCGCGGAGGCCACGCTGGAGTCCGTCCGAAAGCGCCGCGGCGGTGGTGAAACGACGCGCCTTGTCGCCCTCGAGGGCAACCATGACCGCGGCACTCACGCTCTCGGGGACGTCGCCGTTGTAGGTCCGCGGCGGCAGCGGCTTCTCGTTCTGCTGCCGGATTGCCAGCTCGGCCAGGGATGAACCCTCGTAGGGGAGCCGTCCGGTCAGGAACTGGTAGAGCACCACCCCGAGCGCATAGACATCGGTCGCCGGAGTCGCTTCCTCGCCCCTCACCTGCTCCGGGGCAAGATAGGCGGCGGTGCCGACCACGGAGCCCACCTGGGTGATCCGGGTCTGTTCGGCTGCGCGGGCAATCCCGAAATCGGTCAGTTTGCAGGTCATCGGCCCACCACCTGCCGGGCCCCCGGTGATCATCAGGTTGCCGGGCTTGACGTCGCGGTGGATGATCCCGTGGCGGTGGGCGTACTCCAGTCCGGCGCAGGCCTGGACCCCGATCTCCATGGCGGTCTCGGCCTCGAGTACACCCTCCGACTTGAGCAGCTGGGCTCCGGAGCGGCCTTCGACCAGTTCCATGACGATGAAGTGGCGGTCGCTGTCGACCCCGCTGTCGTACACCTGGACGATGTTTGGATGGACCAGCTTTGCCACCGCCAGGGCTTCGCGTCGGAAGCGGGCAACGAACCGGTCGTCATCGGACAGGTGTTCAGCCAGGACCTTGACCGCGACAGTCCGTTCGAGGATGCGGTCGGTGGCCCGGTAGACGTTCGACATGCCCCCCGAACCGAGCTTTCCGCCGAGCTCGTAGCGGCCGCCAAGGATTGCCGGATCGCTCATCTGATCCTCATCCTCCGGGTGGCCCGAGGCCACCCGTTCCGCCGCCACCGGTTTCGCCACCGGTGCTGCCACCGGAGCCACCGGTTCCGCCTCCGGTGCTGCCGCCGGTGCCACCTCCACCCGTGCCGCCCCCGGTTCCTCCGCCCGTGCCGCCGCCCGCGCTTTCCCCGGTGCCGTTTTCACCGGCGGTGCCCCCGGTGTTGCCCCCGGTTCCGGTCTCGTCGGTGGTGTCGGTATCTCCGCTGCCCGTTTCGCCGGTCGGACCGGCGAGGGTCGCGGTTTCACCGGTCGGGCCGACTTCCGTTTCGGTGGTCGGCGGGGTTGTCCCGGTGGCGATCGGGTCCTCCTCGTTGCAGCTGTCCTGGACCACGTGGACGAGCTGGGTGGCCCCTTCCCGCAGGGCGCGCTTCAGTTCGGGGTCGACCGCGGTGCCGAGACTCTCGATCTGACGCGACACTTCGGACGCCGCCTCGGTCGCCGCGGCCCGGTCGCACTCCCTGGCCAGTTCCCGCACCCGGTCAAGGTTGGCGGAGATCTCCTCGACCGTGTTTCCGGGCAGCAGGTTCGAACGATCCTCGGCGCAGCCCCCGAGCAGACCGGCGCCGAGAACCATCAGCCCCAGAGCGAGCATCGCCCGGGAGCGGGATCCGGCTTTTCTGGGGAGAATGGTCTGCATCCCCGGCGAGTCTAGAGAAAGGACCGCGGGGGGTTTCCGGGCGGCCAACTCACCGGCCCTCGAACAGCCGGTCGGCGAGTTCCGGCGGGAGTCCGGCATCGAGGATGGCAGCTGCCGCTTCGGCCACCGGATACCCGGTCCGGCGGAACTCGACCCGGGAGGAATCGAGATCGAGCAACGCCCAGGCGGCCCGGGGGTCGCCGTCCCGTGGCTGGCCAACCGAACCGGGGTTGATCAGCCACTTGCCGAACTCGAGGTCCCGTTCGGTTCCCTCCGGGGCGAGAACGGCAGATACCCGGCTGGTCTCATCCACCCGGGTGAAGTACAGCGCGAGGTGGGAGTGGCCGATCAGGGAGATCCGCTGGGGCTGAAAGCCGATGTTGTCGGCGGCCAGTTCGCTGTCCACCACGTACTCCCAGACCGGGTCACGGGGGGAGGCGTGGTAGACGCCGATCCCCTCGCGTTCGGATGAGCTTCCGCCGAGTTGCTCCAGCAGGGCCAGCCCCTCGTTTCCGAGTTCCTCCCGGGTCCAGATCGCTGCGCGGGCCGCCCCCGGGCTGAACACCGAGATGTCGATCTTCCCGGTGGCCGCCAGGTCGTGGTTTCCGCTGAGGCAGATCTCACAGCGATCAAGCAGCAGCTCCAGGCACTGGCGGGGCCGGGCCCCGTAGCCGACCGCGTCACCGAGACACCAGATTTCATCGGCCCCGGATTTCTCCACGTCGGCCAGAACCGCGTTCAGGGCGGGCAGGTTGGCGTGGATGTCGGAAATCACGGCGACGCGCATGGGTTCGTCCGGGCACCCGGCCGAGCCCGTATCGTAGTCACCGATGAATCCGGGCTCCCCAGCGGCAGGGCGGCTGAAGCTCTCCGGCCTGTTCCTCGCCGCCGCCGGGGCTCTCCTGGTCGCCTGGGTTCTGGCTCTTCTGTTCGCAGCGCCGTTGAGAACCGGCCCGGTCGACCTCGAACGCGCCGGGGCGGTGATCGAGTCGAAACTCGGCTCCGGGGAGATCGAGCGGGCCGAGGAGTACCGGTCCGGCCAGCGGCGGATCGCGGCGGCTTCGATCACCCTGGATCTGGTGCTGCTGGGGCTTCTCGCGTTCTGGCGACCGGCTCCGTTCCGACGGCTGCTGGCCCGGCTGGACCGCCGCCCGATCCTCGGGGCGGGGCTGGTCGGGGCGGGGCTGGCCGCCCTGGTTGCGGTGGCCGGGATCCCGCTCGGCCTGCTGGCGCTGGAACGTGGACGGGATTACGGCCTGATCAGCCAGGGGATCGGGGGATGGGTTGGTGACCTGGTCGTCTCGACCGGGATCACGATGCTGCTGGCCGCCGTCGGTGCGGCGGTCGCGATGGTCCTGTGGAGGCGGCTCGAAGGGAGATTCTGGCTGGCGGCCTCGGTCCTCGCGATCGGATATGCCGTGATCAGCGTCTGGCTCTGGCCGGTCCTCGTCTCACCGCTCTTCAACCGGTTCGAACCGCTCCCGGACGGCCCGGTGCGGCGCGAGGTCTTCAGCCTGGCGGATCGGGCCGGGGTCGACCTGGGTCAGGTGCTGGAAGTCGATGCGAGCCGCCGTTCGACCGGGTTGAACGCGTACGTTGACGGAATCGGGTCAACTCGACGAATGGTGATCTACGACAATGCCTTGAGGGATCTGAACCCGGAGGAGCTCAGGTCTCTGTTTGCCCATGAACTCACGCACGCGGATTCGAACGACCTTCGCCGGGGACTGGCCTACGCGATCCTGATCATCCCGCTGGGAGCTCTCTCCCTGCAGTTCGCGACCCGGCTCCTGGTCAGGCGATCCGGCGATGATCCGGGCGGCCCCGGGGTGATCCCGGCTCTGGCTTTCGGCCTCACGGTCGCAACCCTGGTCCTGAGCGTGCCGGGAAACTGGCTCTCACGCCGGGTGGAGGCCAACGCCGATGCCGGGGCGATCGCGTTGACCGGTAGCCACGGGCTGGTCGAGCTCCAGCTCCGGCTGGCCCGGGAGAACCTGGCCGACCCCGACCCGCCGGGAGCCTGGCAGTTTCTGTTCGGAACCCATCCGACCACGCTGGAACGGATCGGGATGGCCGAGGCGATCGGGGCCGGCCCGGTCGGGAAGGGAGGAGAGTGAAGGTAACGGTGCTCGCGGTGGGCAGGATCAAGGCTCCGTTCGCCGAGGCCGAGGCCCGCTACCTCAAGCTGGCCCGGCCCCGGGAACGGATCGAGGTGATCGAGGTGAAGGACGATGCCGCCCTGCTGCGGCGGGTCGACCCTCGCCATCACTCGGTGAGTCTCGACCCGGAGAGCAACGGAATGAGTTCTGAAGAGTGGGCCCGATGGCTCGACCGGCGTCGACACGAGGGGCGGGACCTGACCTTCCTGATCGGCGGTCCGGCCGGCCTGCCCGGGGAGGTCCGGGAGCGGGCTGCGGAGTCCGTTTCGCTTGGCCGGCACACCATGGCCCACCAGCTCGCCCGGGTCGTCCTGCTGGAACAGATCTTTCGGGCCGGCAAGATAATCGCCGGTGAGCGTTATCACCTCTGACCGAGGATCTGCGCGCGCCATCCGCGGCCGCCCCGGGTGAGGTTGGCGAGACGGTCGGCGCGGGATGTCTAGGATCAGCGGCGTGAACTCAGATCACCAGCAGGAAACTCCCGCAGCGTCCGTGGATCCGGTCCGGCACCTGCGCTCGATCGTTGCCACCGCCACCCGGGAGCTCGCCCCCGATCTGGACGCAGAACCTGCACTCGATCCCTCTCCCCGGCCGGAGATGGGTGACTACAGCACCAACGCGGCGATGATCCTGGCCAAGCCGCTCGGCCGGTCCCCGCGTGAGATCGCCGCCGACCTCGCCGGCAGGATCGGCGAGCTGCTGGCCGGAACGGTCGAACGCTGCGAGGTTGCCGGTCCCGGGTTCATCAACCTGCACCTCGGCGATCGGTGGTACCGGGACGCGGCGGCCGCGATCGCCGCAACCGGCGGGGCCCCGGTCGGACCGGTGGCGGCCCCGGACAGGGCGATCGTCGAGTTCGTATCGGCCAACCCGACCGGTCCCCTGACCGCGGCCTCGGGGCGGCACGCAGCCTACGGGGACGCCCTCTCCAGCCTGCTTTCCGCGACCGGTCACGAGGTGACCCGGGAGTACTA